>JAYTLW010000177.1:0-4222 GCA_043729025.1 Methylobacter sp. | reverse complement strand
AAATCCACATCCGGCACAATCAATGAAAAAGCATTAAGTTCACCTAATGCCTTGGTAGCCTGCTCCAGTAACGTGTTCACCCGTCCATCATCCCAGCTCCAGCCGTGGTTAATCAAGGCAGGTGAAAAACTGCGGTATTGATATTGTTGCTTATATTCTCCCGCTTTAAAGGCTTCCAATTTCATGCCGCCACTCCATTGACCATAACCCGCTTCTTGCACGTCAGCAGAATTTCTTCATTCCCTTGTTCCCAAGCTCCAGCTTGGGAACCCAACCCTGGAAGCTCCATCTTCCCAAATTCCAGCCTCACCATTCCCGCACCACATCAATCAAACCCTTTTGCCCGGCATAATCGCGTGCGCTTGAATAACGCCAATGTTCCGGTAAATCCACATAACCCCGTTTCACCGGGTTCTGATGGATGTAATCGAGCTTTTGCCGCATGACCTCTTCCGATTCGATTAACTGCGGATGATTGCCCTCTTCCCAAACCTGGTAAGTGCATTCTGTCTTATGCGCCCGCTTGAACAATGCCAATAACTCCAAAACATTTGTCGCCCGCCGTTGTTCAAGGCAGTCAATAATTTGCTTGGCAGTGTAGGACTTAAAACGTTGCATGTCGTGGCTCAAATCCTTTGAGGCTGCGATAAGGTGCAAATGATTTTCCAGAATGACATAACCATAAATTTGAAAATCGGCCTCACGTTGCAAAAACCGCCAGCAATCCAGCACAATATTCACCGTTTCCGTGCGGGTGAAAAGTGGCTGCCAACGATTGATAGTCGCTGTCATAAAATGCGGACAGGCTTGGTTTAGAATGCGGTAACGGCTTCTTGGCATGTCATTATCTCCAATTCGGGAAGCTGGAGCTTCCGGTTGTTGTTACCAAGCTGGAGCTTGGTAACAAGCCTAAATACCCCGCCATCTTTTTAAGCTTGCGGCGAATCGCCCGCCCGCCTTCGTTTTGAACTACCGAGAAATCCTCGGTAGTTGCTGCTTCCGTCAGTTCACTTTTCTTTGCGCTTAATTTGTAGCTGTTTAGACCCGCCTGGATTTTAATTATGGCGAATTCGCCATAATTAAAATCGGGGTTGTAAATACCTTCCCATATACCAAGAAACTCTAACGCTAGTTCCCAAGCTCCTGCTTGGGAACTCAGTCCAGGAAGCTCCAGCTTCCCGTCTCGCGAAGCTGGAGCTTCGCCCTCTGGGTGCCCAAGCCGGAGCTTGGGAACCAGTGCAACCCATACATTCGGAAAAACCCCATCACTCATGACCGTTTCTCCTGCATTTCATTGGCCTTATCTAAAAGCTCAATAGTCTCACGCCAATAACCTTGGCATAAAACAACAAAATCATGCTTTTCACTGTTATCAGGTAACTGCTTTAGATCGCTAAGGCCAGCCAGGTCTGGAATGGTGTTTTGGTAAGCCGATAAAACCCGTTTGTATTGATAACGATCTTGTTCAGGCACCACGATAGGCGGGAAGCCTGATTTTAATACCGCCAGGTTGGCGAGCAATCTGGCCATGCGACCATTACCATCATAAAAAGGATGAATGCTGACAAAGCTTAGGTGTAAATCTGCATAGACACTTTCTGCTTCTTGGCTGGTATAGGATTTCGATAGACTCGCGTTTAAGTTAGCTAGCCATTGAGCCATTAAACTGTCAATGTGTTGTGGGGAAGGATATTCTCGCCACGCTTGCTTGTTATCTGCGCCGACATAGGTCGTAAAATTTGACTGTCTCTTCCAATTGCCAATCGGTTGATCGACGTCTCTGATACGCTCAGTTAGAACGGTTTCTTGCAAATTGAAAATATCTTGCTTGGTTATATTTGGCTGTTGGCTATTTAGTAGCGCATAAATGAGTTCAATGGCTTTAGCATGTCCATAGACCTCGTTATGATCTTTTAGCGGCTTGCCTTGTACGGTCAAACCTTCTTCGAGAATAAAGTCGGTTTCTCCTAAGGTCAGGCTATTTCCCTCTAGCGAGGTTGAGTTGTGCGTCCACACATTGCGGATTTGCGCCAGGAGTATGGTTTTTATGTCAGGATCAAGATGATCGTAAAAGTTGCTCACTTCAATACTCCAAGCAATGTAAGTGTTCAGTCCCCCTCTTTAAAAAAGAGGGGCTAGGGGAGATTTTATTAGATAAATCCCCCTTTTACAAAAGGGGAAGTCAACGCTTACGCTCAGATTACGCATCATAGCCAAGTTCCTTCAGGTAACCCGCCATTTCCCGCTTTACGTCGACCAACTCATTTTCCAGCTTGGCAATTTCATTCTGCACGGCATTGATGTCAATTTCCATTTCTTCCTCAAAGGTATCCACATAACGCGGAATGTTGAGGTTGAAATCGTTTTCCTTGATTTCTTCAAAGCTTGCCAGATAAGCGTATTTATCAATAGTTTCTCTGGCCTGATAAGTCGCTACGATCTTATCGATGTCCGCTTGCCGAAGCCTGTTCTGGTTTTTGTCGTTCTGGTACTCACGGCTGGCATCGATAAACAGCACATTGTTATCGGACTTGTTGCGCTTGAACACCAGCACCGCCGCCGGTATGCCGGTGCCGTAAAACAGATTGGATGGCAGGCCGATCACCGCATCGAGCAGATTTTCCTCGATGAGCTGCCGGCGGATTTTACCTTCAGCGGCGCTACGGAATAACACGCCATTAGGTACGACCACGCCGACCCGGCCTGAGTCTTTGGTCGTGGTTTCGATCATGTGGGTGATAAAGGCATAATCGCCTTTGGATTGTGGCGGCAAACCGCGATGAAAGCGCTTATGCGAATCGTTGCCCGCTTCTTCATGGCCCCACTTATCCAGCGAGAACGGCGGATTGGCGACCACCACTTCAAATTTCATGGTGCTGTCGTCTTCGATCAGTTTAGGGCTGCGGATGGTGTCGCCCCATTCGATGCGGGCGTTGTCCATGCCATGCAGGAACATGTTCATTTTAGCCAGCGCCCAGGTCGCGCCGGTGATTTCCTGTCCATAAAGGGCAAAGTCCTTGATGCCGCGCCCCAGCAATTGGTTGCCGCATTTAATCAGCAAGGAACCAGAACCGCAGGCCGGATCGCAAATACGTTCGCCCGCTTGCGGGTTAACCAGTTCGGCGATCAGTTCCGACACTTCCGCCGGAGTATAAAACTCGCCAGCCTTTTTTCCCGCTCCGGCAGCGAACTTTGCAATCAGGTACTCGTAGGCGTTGCCGATAATATCCAGATTGCCGACGCGGGAAGGACTCAGATCCAGACGCGGATCATAAAAATCTTCCAGTAAGTGCTTGAGACGAACATTCCGATCCTTGGTTTGGCCAAGATTGGCCTCGGAATTAAAATCGATATTGCGGAACACACCGGCGAGTTTTTGTTTGCTGGATTCCTCGATATGCTCCAGGGCGATATTGATAATCTCGCCGATATTGGCTTGATTGCGTTGATTATAGATGTCCTCGAAAGCGCAGCCTTTAGGCAGCACGAAGCGCTCGCGTTGCAGACGGCGCAGGATAGTTTCTTCGTCGGTACCATACTTTTCGACAAGGGCGTCGTAGTGTTCCTTCCAGACATCGGAAATGTATTTAACAAACAGCATAACCAGAATATAGTTTTTATACTCCGATGCATCGACCGCACCGCGAAAGGTATCACAGGCCTTCCAGAGTATGCCGTTGATTTCATCCTGATTAATTTTGGTGGTCATACGCTGTCCTGGTGTGTTTCATAGTGTTCCAATGTTTTATCCAACAATTCGTCTAAAAAATATTTCTTTTTTTCAATCAACGCTTCCAATAGAGCCTTTTCTTTAAGTCTGCAACGATGGGTGTTAACAATCCTATCTTGTATTCGCAAGGGGGGCACAATAACAGGCAACTCCTCCAGTGTTTGGCGGTTGATATGCGGCAATGCCGTACCCGCAACATGCTTGGAAAAATATCGTTGTGCCCGCGTATGGTTGATATACCAGACTAGATAGTCAGGCCGAACAGTTTTCTCCGAATTAACACGAAGAATAAAAAAATGGGGACTGGCTACCGTCTGTTTTAAATCTTCATCGACCAGCACGGCAAAAATTCGGGTTCTTCCCGATTTCGTGGGGTAGCCACTATATGTAGTATATGATACATGTATGCCAATAAGTGTATCGACCAACCTGTAGTCAGGAAATAGACAATAAGAGAGCCATGCTACTACAAATCCCCCTGGATATTCCTGA
>JAYTLW010000176.1:0-12258 GCA_043729025.1 Methylobacter sp. | reverse complement strand
CATTGTCTTACCTGATGATTACGGCATTTGTCCATAGCTTGAGGATTTCACCCTACCGCTTACAGCCAAATGCACCTTAACACGGGAAAAGACACTTACGTATTTTACGATATACCCAAATTTAACATTTTAGCGTAGCGTATTATTTATGTAACGTATAACTTACAAAGATAGGAAGCGCTACTCATACGCGATTAACGCAAGTAATTACAAGTGTGGGGAGTTGACATGAAGACACCTAAAGAGTTGACCCAACAAGCCTACGAACTTTATTACATCATTAGAGTCCAAAAGCTATGGGCTGCAGAGCGTTCAGAGCGTAAAAAGCGTTTGCATTTTGTGGGGCTGCGAGCCTTTCATAGATTTGTGCGGCGCCAGAAAGCCCAAGGCCAAGAAGATATTGATGTAGAGCGCGAGCAAGACTGTTCTGGAGCAAGGTCGCCGATACCGACCGATTAGCGGCTACGGCTAATCCAGCGCCTGAATTAGCCAAATCCGGAGCTACGAGCCAGGTGGACGGAACGGAGCGATACGATAGAGCTTGTGCCCACCGACCTTAAACAGCCTAGCCGCTACCGGCAGATGAAAAAAACCCTCATGATGACTTATAAGGCTTATAGCTTGGCTTTAACAATTTGATATACCTCTTCTGCAGCCGCTTCAGTCCCATTCAAAATCGCTTCCAGCTCTGCTAATTTCGCATCGGCAAACGCTCTGTCTTTAACACCGCCAGCGTTGATGTAAACATTTAACGCAGCGCTCTTAAGCCCGCCGTAACCTGCCATTGCGGCTACGCCTGCATCGCTTACCACTCCGATATAGCCTTTTTCTGCGGCAATTTGGCTCAAAAAAATAGCTTCCGCGCAAGCCCGCGCACAGAGCAAAGGAACTACAGTGGCTTCCTTTAATGCTGCTTGAATGGCCGTGCTACGCGCCAACTTTTCTTGATCGGAGTCTTTGGGCAAACCGTAGGTCGCCATTAAGCGATCAAAAACATCAACGTCGGCTTTAATCATGCCAGTGAGCATCTCACGTAAGGCTTCTGATTTTTCCAGCAATGCCCGCATTTCCACCTCGACTTCAGCGTATTTCGGCTTGCCCAGGGTTAAATTACATACCATGCTGACCAAAGCTGCGGCCTGTGCGCCCATTAACGCGGCCACGCTGCCGCCGCCAGGAGTGGCCGCTTTTCCGGCCAATCCATCAATAAATGATTGAACTGATTGATCTTTTATGTCTTTCATGAACTAAGGTCTCTGATCGATGCAGTCGGCCTAGTAAAGCTTATACCGACGCGACTGGGAATATTCACGATTTAAATGTCCTGATTAAGCATGTCGAAAATCCGAGCAACCGCCCCCTGATTCTGTCTAACAAAAGACTTACCTTTTTTTGCTAAGGATTGCCGATATGCGGGATCTTCATGCAAAGCTAAAATTGCACTGATTATTTCATTTTTATTCTGACATTGTATGGCCGCATCCTGGTTCAACACTCCGTTTGCTATGTCTTTAAAATTTCCCATGTACGGGCCGAACAGCACCGGCGTTCCCACAGCTAAAGCCTCAAGAATATTATGTCCACCCGACGGCACCATGCTGCCGCCAACAAACGCCGCATCAGAGGCCGCATAAAGCATTTTTAATTCACCCATGGTATCGGCCAGATAAACATCGGTATGCTGATGGCATACGTCGCCGGAAGTACGCGCCACCACAGTCAGCCGATGCAGCTCAGACAATTTTTTTACTTCGCCAAAACGCTCGGGGTGCCTTGGCACGATAACCAGCAATAATTCAGGAATTTTCGACTTGATTGCTGTATAGATTTCAAGAAATATCGCCTCTTCATCTTTATGAGTGCTGGCAATCAGCCAAACAAATCGGCCACCCAACAAATCGGCTTTTAACTGCAAGCCTTGCTCAATAATTTCACTTGAAACATCAACATCAAACTTTATGTTGCCTAGCGTGGTAATTTTTTCGCGAGCGGCGCCTATTGCGGCAAAGCGCAAGGCGTCATCCTGGGTTTGCGCCGCAATCTGCTTGACCTGGGCTAAAGCCGGGATAATAAGGGCTGGAATTTTTTTATAACCGCTTGCAGAATTTTCCGATAAGCGGGCATTGATAATATATAAAGGCACTTCATAGTTGCCGCAACAGGCAAAAAGATTGGGCCAAATTTCAGTTTCCATGATGATTGCTATGTTCGGCTTAAAGCACCTCATAAACCGGTTGACCGCACAAGGCAAGTCATAGGGTAGGTAAACGTGCTCGACGCCCTGCATCACCGCTTTAACACGGGCAGATCCAGTCGGCGTTGTAGTAGTGATCAATAACTTTGCATCGGGGTGCTGTTGTTGTATTTGCCTGGCTAGCGGAAATAAGGCCTCAGCCTCGCCCACAGAAACGGCATGCATCCAAATAACATTCTGGGGGGATTTTTTATGGTAAAGAGCAAATCGCTCGCTCCATCGGTATCGATAGGCTGGCGCTTTAATGCTGCGCCAGATCAGGCGTAACAATATGAAGGGGATAAGCAGATAAAAAAGGCCGGAGTACAAAGCTCGCATAGTTAAAAAACTCAAGGTTGTAAGTCGCCCCACAACCTTTTGCCTTGAACCTTGAACCTTTACTTATTACGCTTCCGCAGCAATTTTAATAGGCATTTTTACAACCACATCGGTATGGCAGTTAATGTCAATCTGGTATTCGCCGATATGACGAATCACGCCTTGAGGCAGACGAATTTCATGTTTTTCAACCAAAACGCCCGCTTCGGTAATCGCGTCTGCGATATTCTGCGTGCCAATTGAACCGAACAATTTGCCTTCATCGCCCGCTTTGTGGGTAATGACAACCTGAAGCTTGCCCAATGATTGGGCGCGTGCCTGAGCCGCACTCAGCTTTTCGGCTGCGGCTTTTTCAAGTTCTGCGCGGCGCGCTTCAAATTCTGCAATTTTATTGGCTGTTGCTGCAACAGCCTTGCCGTACGGAATAAGATAGTTTCTGCCGTAACCTGATTTAATGACAACTTTATCACCCAGGTTACCCAAATTTGCTACCTTTTCAAGAAGAATAACTTCCATCTTTTATTACCTCATTATGCGGATTTTATCCGGCTATTTTTTACGCCATTAAGGCGTGTGTTGATTCGAAATTTTATTTCGTAAGTTCATCCAAGCATCGCCGAGTCCAACTAAAGCAACCGGCAGCATGGCATGGGGTATCAAAAACATTGTCACATAAAACATCGGCACCATATACCGGCCCATTTTCATCGAAGCAAAAAGGGTATGCAATACGGCCGTTCCGATAAATGTGTACAGCACAAACAGCAAAATAGCGATATTCCATGAAACTTCAGAGATCGCACCGGTACTTAAAAGTGCAATAACGACCACTACAATACTGCCTAGTGCCAATCTTGGGTGCGTAGTCAACGACAAAAATTCTTGCTTAAAGCCACCTGGGTTATACAGTAAAGCTTGCCACCACCGACCCAGAAACAGGCCGAACAGCAGACCAAACACCGATGCTGCCGCAACTATTCCGGTCATGTAATGCGAAAGCACATCCAAAGTATGCTTTATGTCTTCAACAGGGGCATTCGGAGGCACCATTTGTGTCAGTATATTCTTCCACATCGCTGCCAAATCAGCATTATAGAGATAAAAACCGACTACCCCCAGAACACCAATCAATACCGCAATTTCAACCGCCAGAGATAAATATCGTCCTTCTCTTAAGACGATTGAAATCAACCAGACAGGAACCCACAGTACCATCCCATAAAGCAACACAAACTGAAAATTGCCTACCAGGAAATAGCCTAGTAGCCCTGCCACCGCAGTTGAACACGCCAATACGATGAAGCCCTCAACAGCTCCACGCCTTAAAGTGACCAGCGCAACAGAGGCTGAACTTACTATGCTCACCGGGGGCATGATCAGCGACACCAATGCAAGAGTGGCAGCCACTATCATGGCTTGCATTCTCCCTTGCATAATGTACTTCGCTAAAAAGCCCACTGATCGTCCAGGGTGTTATTTGTGAGCGTCACAGAAAGGCAACAAGGCAATAAAACGCGCGCGTTTTATTGCGACACCTAACTGCCTTTGATACTTGGCGCTGGTTCCGGTAATGCGGCTGGGGACAATTTTACCGGTTTCGGTAATGTAGTCACTCAACAAATCTAGGTCTTTATAGTCGATCTGTGTTCCACCTTCTGCACTGAATCGGCAGAATTTTTTGCGTCTAATGTTACGTGCCATAATAATTCTCGTTAATCCAAGTGTTGAGTGTTATTCAGAAGTGATAGCGTCAAAATCTTCGCCAATATCATCCAGATCAACGTCGTCATCGCTGCCTGCCACTGCTACCGCTTCTCTAGTCGCTGCATCTCTGACTCTTGATTCAGCCACTTTATTTTCTTCGGCCGTTGATGTGGCGATGATAGAAGGCTCGGTAACAGCTGTTTTTTGCAATAAAGTCATACTGCGCAAAATGGCGTCATTAAAACGAAAGCCACTTTCCAACTCTTCCAAGGTAGGCTGATCACACTCGACATTCATCAGCACATAATGGGCTTTATGAATTTTATTAATGGGATAGGCTAGGTGTCTACGACCCCAGTCTTCCAAACGATGGATCTTGCCGGATGCGGCTTCGATGGTTGATTTATAACGTTCAATCATCGCTGGAACCTGAGAACTTTGGTCAGGATGGACTAAAAAGACAATTTCATAATGTCGCATGATTTTTCCTTACGGTTAAGCCTCCCACCCCTGCCTTAAATAAAGACTTATAAAGATGGTAAAGCAAGGAGGGAGCGGACAGCCCCCTAAGAACCGAGCATTATAAATGTTTTTTTTGGCATTGAAAAGCATAGCGTTCAGATACCGAGTCTTCATAACTCGCGCAGCAAACTTATTAAGTCGAGCTACGCAATATCACATCTAAGCATAGATACTCAGCAAGCCTTTACTGACCTGAACCCGTCCGCTATCGATTTCTTGCTCTACGTCATCAACGCCAATGCCTGCAATATCGTCCGTCCCTTGTCTTTGATCCTGGGCTGTTTGCGCAAAGTTTTGCGCCGGTGTGCGTCCCTGATCTGACCCAGAACCCTGGGAAACATTCACCTCCACTAGGTTGAGTTGCTGGGCGCCCATCATTTCCCGCAACTTGGGAATAGACGCCTCAATAGCTTCTTTTGCGGCCGCATGTTGCGCGGTAAATACCACGGTTGCCTTATCATCAGTGACATCAACACGAACCGATATGGGGCCAAGATGCTGCGGATTCAGCCTGATTTCGGCTGCGGGTATTGCCCTGCTACTCATCCATACAATTCTTTCTCCCAGATCCTTACTCCATTCCGGATGCGCGAGTGGTTTGGTCATTGCCGGAACATCCGGCTTATTGTCAACAACCATCCTGTTAAGCGGGCTTAGGTCTATTGCGACCCGGGGCCAAGTCTTGTCCTCTTCTAAATTCAAGGCCTGCGACTCTATCCGCCCCGTATTTCCAACTGATCCTGCATGCTCAAAGTATTTTACGTTGGCGTCCTGTTTGTCTTGAACCGAGTGACCAATAATGACTGCTGCTTGCAGCGCAACTTGGGGAGCTTGCCTAAGCTGATTTCCACCCGCTGACGGTTTCGCAAAAGACAACGAGCCACCCTCTTTGATGGCATCGCCAAGCGCCAAGTTGTTGGCTACTTTTGCTTGCGCAACAGGCATTAGCGCGGGCAGAATGATGGCTGCCTCCCCGTCGGCGACGGAATTTTCTATAACACCCGTCGGCTCAACTTGACTTTCAACCGGCTTCTTTTTTTCCTGATCAACATCTGTTTGCACCGTCAGCTCCATAACAGGCGCATTTTTATTGCTTTGATCAATCGTATCTTGGTTGCTTTGCACCATCATATCCGGCGTATTTTGTTCGGCCGGAACAATCGGAGCCTGAACCTTATTCTTGTTTTGCTGGGCCGGAGCAATTATTGCGACCGCATCTTTGGCGCCTTGCTCGGTCTCTGCCGCATGTTCTCCTGCCGCAGCGCCCGTGGACATATAATTTAATGTGTCAGTTACCGCCGCTAAGGCGGCCTGATGATCGACATCGTCGTTTATTTTGGATAACGGCGGCAAATCATTGCCTAATAAAGCGGCAAAATCTTGCGTAGCAAGCTTTTCTTCAGGCAAACCGACTTGATCCGAATTGCCTGTGTTTATAGCGTTCAATAATTCAATCTGAGTGATTAAGGCGCCGGAAAAAACTACGGGTATAACGGCGCCATCATCCAAAGGCGGCGGCACGCTTGCAACCGCAGTACTGCTAGACGCCAAAGACGATAAATTTACATTTTCAATATTCATAATCAATTCTCCTGAGATTCCAAATTAACTAGCATTTCCCATGCCATTTGAATTATTCCGGCCGATTCTAGACGCCCGCTCATCCTGCTCCAGCTGTTCCCGTTTAGCTTCCTGCTGCATTTCCACCAACAAGGCCGCGTCGCAAACCTTCTGTAGACTTTGGGTCTTATGATGCAGCTCTTCCCATATTTTTCTTTTGGCCGTTAATTCAGTTTCAATTGAACCCAACGCCTGCTCCTGTCCTGTTATTGCCTTGTCGAGCTTATCGATAAACGATCTAAATTCCAGCAACTGCGCAACATTGACACCCTTACCGCCCAACTGCTCAAATCTAAGTTGATATTCCTGGCAATAGCTTCTTAAACCTGCAATTTGAGCTTGCATATCCAGACGTTTTTTCTGAACGGCGCCCAACACTTCCAAAGCGTTTTTTTCCTGCCTCGCTTTAATATCTACTATCGTTTTAATGCGTTGCGATTTTTTCACTTAGATCCTGTTGATGCCAGCAACAACGCCAACTCTTGTAAACTCCGATTCATATCAACCGGCTCATCCATGTCCTGTTGCAAAAAATCCAAAATCGCCGGATTTATTTCTATGGCCTTGTCGATTCGAGGGTCTGAGCCCGGTTGATATGCGCCGACGCTGATTAAATCGCGGTTTTGCTGATAAAGCGAATACCACCGCCTTAACTCCCGCGCCATGTGCAAATGACCGGCATCAATAATGTCCGGCATGACGCGGCTGATTGACGCCTCTATATCGATGGCGGGGAAATGACCTGATTCGGCCAAGCTTCTGGACAAAATGACATGTCCATCCAGCACTCCCCTGGCCGCATCGGCAATAGGATCATTGACATCGTCGCCCTCAACCAGAACAGTATAAAATGCGGTGATTGAGCCTCCGCCATGATCGGCATTGCCGGCGCGCTCCACCAAATGCGGCAATTTGGCAAAAACCGAAGGTGGATAGCCCTTGGTAGCTGGCGGCTCGTCGATAGCCAAGGCAATTTCACGATGCGCCTGGGCAAATCGTGTAAGCGAATCCATCAACAACAGCACATCAAGGCCCTGATCGCGAAAATACTCGGCAATGCTGGTTGACAATAACGCCGCATGAACCCGCATCAACGGCGGACAATCCGCAGGCGAAACCACCACCACAGCTCTTTTAAGTCCTTCTTCACCCAAGGTCTTCAGTACGAACTCATTAACTTCCCGCCCTCGCTCGCCAATCAGGCCGACCACAACAATATCGGCCTTGGTAAATTTGGTCATCATTCCCAGCAGTACGCTTTTCCCCACACCGGTACCGGCAAACAAACCCATACGTTGCCCTCGGCCCACGCACAGTATCGAATTGATCGCCCTAACACCAACGTCAAGCGGCTCACGTATCGGCCTTCTCGACAACGGATTGATCGGCGTACCATTGAGCGACACCAGGGCATCAGTTTTAAGTGGGCCTTTGTCATCTATCGCATTGCCGGCGCCATCCAGCACTCGTCCCAACAAACCAAAACCCACTCTAGCCAAGCTGTTTTTACCCATGGGTATAACCCGACAATCTGGCTCCAGACCGTGTACCTCGGCGGTCGGCATCAAAAAAACGCGGGCGTCTGAAAAACCCACGACTTCCGCCTCAATCATTCTGCCGTTTTTAGTCTCAATCTTACAGCGGGAACCGATAGCAGCCCGGCAACCCACCGCCTCCAGCGTCAGTCCTACCATACGGGAAAGCCTTCCTTCGACAATAAGTTCAGGCACATGAGCCAATCTTTCGGAATAGGGTTTTAATTTAGCCAGCCAAATCCGTGACCGATCTGAATCTGGTATCACTCGCTTTTATCCTCGGCAATTGCTCCATGCGTTGCTCTACCTCCTGCATCCATGCAGTCGTCGGCAACTGCTCCCTGCGTTGCTCTCGGCAACTGCTCCCTGCGTTGCTCTACCTCCTCCATCCCTGGAGTCGTCGGCAACTGCTCCCTGCGGTGCTCTACCTCCTCCATCCCTGGAGCCGTACCTACTCTATCCTTGGAGGCGTCGGCGTCGAAAGCAGTTGCTGCCTTGACATCCTGTTCCCGCTCACCGCCCAATAGGTTAGCGATCACAGCAGCCAAGCGATGTTCTACCGTCGCATCTACATGCGAAACCTCGGTATCGACCTTGCAGCCGCCCCGGGTAATCAAGGGATCCTCGACGAGGCTCCAGTTTGGCGACATCTCCAGCGCTAATGCAGAACGCACCAACTCGGCATCTTCAGGATGTAATTTCAAACTGATTTTTTGTGACGCCAGCGGCAAGACATTGATTGTTTCCCTTACAGCGGCAACTATTTGACCCGGATCCGACTTGATTTCTCGACGTATCATCTGCGTAGCTATACCTATAGCCAGTTTTACCAGCTCTTTTTCCACTGCGTCGTCAAGACATTTAAACGGCTCGCATAAGGCTTCCATGAGACTGACCAGCGTCGCCGCTTGGGCTTGCAACAAATGCAAATTATCTTCGTAACCTTTTTTCGATCCTTCATCGAAACCTTGCTGAAAACCATGCATTTTACCTTGCGCAAAGGCTTCCTCATAAGCCTGCTTTTGCATGCTTTCAATTTCATCAACCGTCAAGATAGGTGTCGGCTCATCCTCCAGCTCCACCGTCTCAGATATTTTAGGAGCAGTTACACCGGAAACATCAGGCATACTCCATAATCTTAACGATTCCAGTTCGGACGCCGTAAATCTACCCGACTTAAATGAGTTCATCACCACCGGCTCCCATTTGTATCTCACCTGCATCGGCTAGTTTTTTAGCTATAGACAATATATCTTTCTGCGCCAATTCCACTTCGCTTAATTTAGCGGGCGCTGAAGCCTCCAAATCATCACGCAGCATTTCTGCGGCCCGCTTGGACATATTACTGAATATTTTCTCCTTAAGTTCATTTCCTACGCCCCGCAAGGCCAGCAACAACTGTCCGGTTGAGACTTCGCGCAACAAGGTTTGCATACCTCTTTCATCAATCGTAGTGAGATCTTCAAAAGTAAACATCTTCTCCTGAATTTCCTGAGCCAATTCAGACCGGTGTTCGGCGATTCCCGACATCACTAAATCAGCAGCACTGCCGTCCATAAAATTTAAAATATTAGCCACCGCATCGACGCCGCCGATATTGGTCGACTTAACATTATCGGAACCGGTTAATTGTTTTTCCATGATTTGATCCAACTCACGCAAGGCGGCCGGCTGTATGCCTTTCATGGTTGCAATTCTCATCATCAAATCGGAACGCATGGCTTCGGGCAAGAACATCATCACATCGGCCGCCTGCTCGCTTTCCATCAGCGACATAATCGTTGCCACAATCTGAGGATGCTCCAAACGAATCATGTCTGCAATCGACCGAGTGTCCATCCATTTCAACTGCTCGATACCCTTAGTGCTGGCGCCGTGTAAAATTCGATCGAGAATGCTGTTTGCTTTATCCGCACCCAAAGCGCTGACCAACACGGTGCGAATATAATCATCGGTATCCATCCCCAGAGCGGTCTGGCTCTTGACCGCGATAATAAATTCCTCAACCACATTATCCATCATCTCTATGGAAATATCTCCCACGCTAGCCATGGTGGTGCCTAAAACCGTCACTTCTCTTGGAGACATATGCTTTAAAACCAACGCAGCCCTATCCATGCCCAGCGCCAACAACAACACAGCGGCACGTTCGACTTGGGTTAATTCTTTTTGGGGAGAAACGTTACTGGCCATCTTTTTTAATCCATGATTTGATAACTTGCGCGACTACTTTCGAGTCATCATCGACTAGTCGCTTTACATATTCCAAGCGGTGTTCGTAACTCTGAGGCACGTCCAACAGCAACAGATCCTGCATTTCAGTTGGCAGCGTAAAATTTAAGGTTTGCTGACCCGCCGGTACGGCGACAGGAATTCCTTGTTCATTAAAACGAACCGTGCCCCCTATGGAGATAGCCTTTTGTTGCGCCTCAGCCAACGCTATGGCTTTTTTTTCTTCGATGTCCCGACCGACAAGGCCGCGCATAGTAGGCCGCAACACGCCGAATAGCAGGAATAATACGGCCAACACGGCGGCAAGCTGTTTCATAAGATCAAGAAACCAGCTTCGCTCCCAAATGGGCAGTGTCGGCAATGCCTCAATGAGCTCGTCCATTTTGAAAGTAACATTGGACACCGTAACCTGATCGCCGCGACTGTTGTCAAAACCCACAGCCTGCTTTACCAAGTCGCTAAAACGATTAATATCTTCCTGAGAAAAAGACTGCGTTTTAACCGTGCCGTCACTCTGTGGTATATGCCGGTCATCGACGACCACAGCCACGGACAACCGGTGCAATGCTCCCGTGGCCAAACGGGTATGAGTAATGGTTTTATCCAGCTCGTAATTCCGGGTTGCGTTTTTTGCAAGCGAGCCGGGCAAGGCGGCGGCCGGACTCGTTGCCGTTGCCGCTGCACCCGGCAAGGCTACCGTATTTGCAGCAGCCGAACCCGGCGCAGCTGTTGATGGGGGTGTTGTTTGCGGCGCCGTACCCGCAGGCGTAGGCTGATTTGATAATGCGCCGGGGACGCCTTGTATAGCGGACAACGAACTTTGCTCTTCCGATGTTTGTTCGCTTCTTAAAGCCGGCAAATCCGGATTGAACATTTCCTGCGTTCTGTCGGTCTCGGTAAAATCCACATCCGCTGAAATTTGCACACGCATTCCGTCACCCACCACCGGCGACAAAATATTTTCGATTCGCCCCATCAGATGCTCCTCGATATTTTTCTTATATTCAAACTGTTTGGAGGTCAGATTGCCCGCTACCGACGAGTCATTGCTATTGAGCAGCTGACCTTTCTGATCGACGACTGTCACTTGCTCAGCATCCAGTTGCGGAACACTGGAAGCGACTAAATGAATAATCGATTCGACCTGACCTTTATCCAAGGATCGGCCTTGATATAAATTGACGATGACCGAGGCGCTGGGTTTCTTGCGCTCCCGCACAAACACCGACTGAACGGGTATGGCGAGCAGCACCCTGGCCGTTTTTACATTCTGGATGGACATAATGGTGCGCGCAATCTCGCCTTCCAGGGCGCGCTGAAAACGCACCAATTCGACGCTTTTGCTGGCGCCGAAACCCTGATCCTTATCCAGCAACTCGTAGCCCAGGCTATTACTTTTGGGTAAGCCTAAAGCCGCTAGTTTGAGTTTTACTGCGCCCACCTGATCCATCGGCACCATAATAGCCCCGGAGCCGGTTTCGACTTTATACTTGATATTGTCTTTATTGAGAATTTCAAGAATTTCAGCCACATCGCTTTCACCGATTTCGGAATACAGACGCCCGTAAGAGGACTCCTGAGACCATAGAACAATAGCAACACCGATAGCGACACTAAGCGCCAGACTCAGCATTAACCCGATCTGACGCGCTATAGTCAGCCCGGCAAGACCTTTAATGGCGGGATGCGCTTCAATCTGGGTCGCTAAAATTTGAGACGCTGTGCTCTCAAGATGACCCTTATTCTGTGTCACGGGATCTTGCGGGCGACTTGCCTCTATTAGACTATTACTGCTCTGCTCGCTCATTTTTTAATCACAGATTGATGCATTAAATAGGCATATTCATGACATTTTGATAGGCTTCAACTAATTTATTTCTGACCTGGAGCATGGCCTGAAATGAAACGCTAGCTTTCTGGGTAGCCACCATAACCTCTGCCAGACTGACATGAGTGTCGCCTGTCTCAAAAGCTTCCGTCATTTTTCCGGCAGTTTGCTGAGTGTCGTTAACTGCGCCTATGGTCTGCTTTAGCATCGCGGCAAAATCAGCGCCGCCCCCGCTGGTCTCTTCC
>JAYTLW010000175.1:0-5868 GCA_043729025.1 Methylobacter sp. | reverse complement strand
TCGGGCCGGAGTCGAACCGGCACGTCCTTACGAACGAGGGATTTTAAGTCCCTTGCGTCTACCAATTTCGCCACCGAGGCATCGATAACTTTGGTAAGCTGCGTATTATATAGCAACAAAGAAATTAAACTAGGCCTATCTATGATTTATCGGCCTCTCTGCAAGGAAAGGTCGCGTCTGCCTCCGGCATTTAACGATAGCGGTAGGGCGAGCGCATGAATGGGCTGGCGGACGGCCAATAATAATTCCCCCAATAATAAGGGTAGCCGCCGTAATAAGGACTGTAACCATAACCGAAACTATTGTAATAGTTGTCGTACACATAAACCGGCCACAGATGCATGACCGTGGCTGCAATCAGCGGTAAACGCAGCATTTTTTTGCCTATCGTGCGTTCTATATCGCCTGTCAGCGTTCCTGCCACAGTAATTTCAGTGTTTTGGGTGTAAACGGCCGGATCGAGAAACTCAGGACTGTTAATAAGAAATCGCCCCTCATTTGGTTGCCCCGTCTGTGGTCGACCGTTGCCGCTGAGAGGGTAATACAGCACCTGAACCAGACTGAAATTTTGCTCGTTTTCCACGTCAATGATAACGCCGCCCCATCGCACCGGCGCATTTTTATAATGGGCAATGTTCTGGATAGCCTGGGTATAGGAAATATCGTATAAAGGGGGATTTTTTATTGCAAGCGGCAAAGTCGAGCAAGCATTCAGCAACAAGCAGAGTGTTAACAAATACCGTTTCATTTTATTCTCCTGATATTGACAGAGTTTTCAAGCCTACTTAAGCAGAAAACCGGCGCTACGGCTATTGTTGAAGATACCTATTCCATTCCAACAACCGCGCCGGATGCAGTACAATAAGCGTCCTGTCCAACTGTATGCCCGCGCCCCTAATGAATAAACCCAAAAAACTGCTGCGTTCCGATATACGCTACGAATGCGGCGACGCTTTTTATGAGCGCGGCCGCAGCTATTTTGAAAGAGGCGCGGTGACTAATCTTTATGTCTTAAACGAGGGCGCTCTTTTTGTACAACTCAATGCCGCTGTTAAAGGTAGTCATAAAAGCCCGTATCAGCAAAATATTCGCATCGTCTGGCGCCCGGATTATAGTGCGGCGGAGATTGAAGGCGACTGCTCTTGCCCTGTCGGCTACAACTGTAAACACGTTGCCGCAGCGTGTATGGCTTATCAAAACGCCAAGCAAAGTCTTGCCGCACCGGATGCAAAACCCAGCTGCCTGACTTGGCTCGACAGCCTTCATCAGCCCGCACCTAAACAAGCAGACACCGCCCAGGATTTTATCGCCTATCTCCTCAAGCCCAGCACCGCAAAACACGAATTCACCATTGAATTTTTAATCACTAAAGAAAAGAAAACCGGCGGTTTAAATAAAGGCAGAAAAACAACTTTAAACAATCTCCGCTACAGCTATGCCTACCTCAATTATGTGCAACCGGAGGATCAGGAAATTGCCAAGCTGTTGACTGCGCTTAACCCCACTTTTAAAGACGAGCCACTGATAACAGGCGGCACAGGTTATCTGGCCTTGACTAAATTGCTAAATACCGGCCGCTTATACTGGCAAGACGTCGAACAAGCGCCGTTAACGAGAGGCATGAGCCGCGATTTAAAATTTGCTTGGCAAACGGCCAATAACGGCGACTATCAATTGGCTGTAAAAATCGATCCGCCTGCGATCTTGCTGCTCACCGATCCCCCGCAATATCTGGACGAGTCGTTGGGCTTGAGTGGCCCGATCAACACTCATCAGCTCTCGATCGATCAACTTAAAAAGTTGCTGGCCGCCCCGCCGATACCGGTCGAATATGCTGATGAATTCAGTCATCGCCTGATTATCGAACACCCCAGTCTGCCGCTGCCCGCTCCCAAGAAAGTCGACTTAATCGAAGCCGACGAGCTCAGGCCTACGCCCAAACTATTGCTGTTCGGCCATCAGCTATCACCCCAGCAGTACACCCATTTTATGACAGTCGGCTTTGTCTATGGGGATTGGTCAGTTTCTGCGCTCGGCATGGAAGACTACAGCGTGGTAAAAACCGAGCAAGGCCTGGTGCGAATTAAACGTCAAGTAGAAACCGAACAGCAGGCAATTCATCGCCTGACTGAACTCGGCTTTACCCCTGCCCCTGCCCCTGCCGTGCAAATCGGCGCGCAAGAACTGTTTTTGTATAGCCAGGCAAATACCCTAATGGACAGCGCCGCGCGCTGGGGAGATTTTCTCCAAAACACCCTTTTGGATCTGGAGCAAGACGGCTGGATTATCGACATTGATGACAGCTTTCTGCTTAATTTTCAAACCGCCCAGAACTGGGATGCCGAAATTAGCGAGGGTCAAAACGACTGGTTTGAGATGCGCTTTAACATCGACATAGACGGGCAATCATTGCCTTTACTCCCGTTGATTATGCCGGTGCTTGAAAACTACGATCCGGAAAACCTGCCGGACATGCTTAGCCTCCCGCTGGGCGAGCACAATTATCTGAGCCTACCCAGCAACAAAATCAAACCGTTTTTAAACGTGCTGCTAGAGCTGTTCAGCAGCAGCACGTTGGAGAAAGACGGCTCGCTGAAACTGTCCCGTTTTAATACCGCCGCATTGGCCGACATGGAAGCGCAAAATCACGGCCTGTTTACTATCAGCGGCGGCGATGCGCTGCGAGAACTAGGCCAAAAACTCAAAAACTTTAGCGGCATTGAGGATGTCGCCCTGCCCCATAATTTGCAGGCGGAACTTAGGCCTTACCAGCAGCAGGGGCTCAACTGGCTGCAATTTTTACGCGAATATCAATTTTGCGGGATTCTTGCCGACGATATGGGCCTGGGCAAAACCATCCAGACGCTCGCTCATTTGCTGCTGGAAAAACAAAGCGGTCGGATGAGCCTGCCCAGCCTGATCATCGCGCCGACCAGCCTGATGAGCAACTGGCGACGGGAAACCGAACGCTTCACGCCGGACTTGAAAATCCTGATTTTGCAGGGCACCGAACGCAAACAGCTGTTCTACAAAATCAGGGACTACGACCTGATCCTGACCACCTATCCCTTGCTGTCCCGGGATGAGGAAACGCTGCTGGAGCATGACTATCATTACCTGATTCTCGACGAAGCCCAGGTCGTTAAAAACCCGCTGTCCAAAGCCGCCCAATTGGTGCGACGCATTAAATCCAAGCATCGACTGTGCCTGACCGGCACACCGATGGAAAATCATCTGGGCGAGCTCTGGACGCAATTTGATTTTCTAATGCCGGGTTTTTTAAGCGACAGCGCCACCTTTAAAAAACGCTACCGTACCCCGATCGAACTTTATGGCGATAGCGAGCAAAGAGCGCAGCTGTCGCGCCGGGTCGCGCCGTTTATGCTGCGTCGCACCAAGCAGGAAGTCGCCACCGAATTGCCGCCGAAGACCGAGATTATTCGCTCCGTGCCGCTTTATCCGAAACAGGCCGCTTTATACGAGAGCATCCGCCTGACCATGGAGAAAAAAGTCCGCGATGCAATTGCCAAAAAAGGCCTGGCCGGCAGCCATATCACCATCCTGGATGCCCTGCTCAAACTGCGTCAAACCTGCTGCGACCCGCGCACCCTGCCGCTAGTAGAAGCCAAGAAAATTCATGAATCGGCCAAACTCGATCTGCTCATGGAGCTTTTGCCGGAACAGCTGGAAGAAGGTCGACGCATCCTGGTGTTCTCGCAATTCACCCGCATGATTGCGCTGATTGAGGACGAATTGAACACCCGAAAAATCGGCTATGCAAAACTGACCGGCCAGACCCGCAATCGCGACGCCGCCATCGAACTGTTTAAAAGCGGCGCAGTCAATGTGTTTCTGATTAGCCTGAAAGCCGGCGGAGTCGGCTTAAACCTGACCGAAGCCGACACCGTGATTATTTACGACCCCTGGTGGAACCCCGCCGCAGAAAGTCAGGCCGCAGACCGCGCCCATCGCATAGGTCAGGATAAACCGGTGTTCATCTACAAACTCATAACCGAAAATACCGTAGAGGAAAAGATTATCGCCATGCAGGAAAGAAAACGCGCCCTGGCCGAAAGTATTTATAAGGGCGGCGCCAAAGAGGAATCTTTGAAGCTGACGGCGGATGATCTGACGGCTTTGTTTGAGCCGTTGTAAGGCAGGTTATAAGCTAGCCGTCATTCCGGCAGATACCGGGGATTGCCGGTATCCACGACTGTATGGATGCAGAAGGTAGAGCAACGCATGAGCAGTTGGCGAGAGCACATGGATGTGAAAATCAGGTCAAGAAGCAGGATCAATAACGCTCAAAACACGGCTAACAATTTCCTCGACAATAGACATATCCAGAGTTTCGACAAAACGGGCGGAACCGGCCCGCTGCAGCGCATCAAGATCGAAAGAGCGCACCTGATCGCAAACCGCGACACCAACCGCATCGTGGCCGGTAATGGGTACGGTCAAGCCCATATCCCTGGCAAAAACCCCGCCGCTGCTAACCGGCACCGTCATTGCAATGCCCAAGACGTTGATTTCCTTTGGCGTAATGACTACAAAACGGTACCGATCCTTAATTTCCCGACCGGCGATTGGGTTAGGATCGATCCAAAACACATCACCCCGTTGCGCAATTCTACGGCGGCTCATGCCCGCTCACGCCCCACCGGTTCGCCTTCGTGCGCCCAAGCCGTATCAGCGTTAAGCTCAGCCATCCCTTCCTCGGTCACCGCGCGCAACAACTCCTCCAGCGTATAACGCTTGCGGGAAAACGGGTGAGCTGGCCGAACCGTGAAGGCACCGTCGGCGACTTCCAGCTCCAGTGCAGTAGGCTGGGTTGAATGCAATGAAACCCAGCGTTGTTCGCATTAAATCTGGGTTTCGTTGCTCTCGGCAATTGCTCCTGCATTGCTCTACCTCTTGCATCCATGCAGTCGTACCCAGCCTTACAGTACTTACCGAGCTTCATCCGATTGTATTGACATGAGGATATGCCAGTATTTTGGCATCCAGCGTTACCAAGGGGCAGTCATGGATTCTTGCTGTGGCGACAATAAGTTGATCGGCGGGATCACGGTGGAAATCGCCGGGTAGGCGGGTGGACTCTACAGCAATTGCGGGAGTCAAAGGCAATAGTTGTATACCGGGGTAACTCAACGCCAGCTTATCCCTTCGGAAAGCTCACAAGGCAAGCTTATTCGTTGGTATTGATGCAGTTTGGCTATCTCCCAACAGGAAATAGCACTGATACCAATGACATCAAATTCATGCTGCTTGATAAAGTCGGCTTGAGCTTGGGATAGCTGGGAGTCGCCATGCACCGACCAAACCCAAATATGGGTATCCAATACGATCATGGCAATGCCTGCCAATCCTCCTCGGCTATGCTTTCGAAAGGTTGATGGTATACCTCACGCGGTCACGCCTGGGGATTTTCCAAACAAAATAGCTGGAATTTTGGGTTTAAAAGTGTTTTTACTTGTTCCTTGAAGGCAGATTTCACATTATTAAGGCCGTCGTCAATGGCTTCTTTGAAATGGCAAAATGTCTCGTGATACCGATTGTATAGACACTTCTTTTTGGTGAACCTCCACAAGCGCCCAATCAAGTTCAAATTGGGCGAGTAAGGAGGCAAAAAAAGGATGCTGATACCCAGCATCTCGGCTTGTTCGGTCACCTTGTTGCACCTTTGGTAACGTGCGTTATCCATAATGAGTGTTAATGAACGCCGGGAAGCCTTAATTGAGCAACTTGAAAGTAAACTCAATCAAAAATGTAACTACTCGCCCCTTGAAAAATAAGCAAAAAATTTCTTGACAGCTTTTTTTGCCAAAAAAATATTTTTTCATGCAACTGCATAAAATCTCTCCAGGC
>JAYTLW010000174.1:0-10222 GCA_043729025.1 Methylobacter sp. | reverse complement strand
CGGCTGTCAGACTGGTTCGGAGGCGTTCTAGGGTAAATGGCAGTAGGCCTAAAATATTTTTTTCCAGCTGACTATAAGCGGCTGCCTGTGACTGAGCGCCGTCTGTTTGTGTGATGAACGCCGCGACGCGTTGTTGTAATTGTTGCAAGGTTTGTTGGGGCGCATGAGGGGATTTTTCGCTAATGGCTTTTTGCAGCGCACTATCGAATTTCATCAATGCGGCTCGCTGATCAGTGTTATCGAGCGTACTGCTAAAGTTTTTTAGTTGCCCGCCCAGCATAAGATTTAAGTCTTCAATAGTCGCCAGTTTTTCGTCCTGATGTGTGGCGACAAAGCTCGCTAAGCTGAGTGCTTCGTGTACCGAGGGTTGCTGCTTCAGTTGGGCGGTGATTTTATCGGCGGCTTCGAGATTGTCGGCCAGCGCGGTCAGTGCAAACGGAGATTCGGTTTTGGACTTTAACAGTTCTTTAATGGTTGAGACCGATTCGCTGTTGGGATCCCTGAGGTTGATCGGGTTGTAATCGAAGCTCAGTCGGGTCAATACCAAGCAGGCGCCGATGCCCAGCAATAGGGAGACGATTTTGATGCCGGTGGCATAGCGGAACGGGAAAGTAATAATAAAGGCCGGGATTAACGGTGAGCGTATTGGCTTTACCTTGTCGACCGGAAAAACGCAGAACAAGGCCGGCAGCACGGTCAGCGAAATAATCAAGCCGATAAAAATACCGCCGCCCGAAATAATGCCCAATTCGGATACGCCAGCATAATCCGTGGGTATAAAGGCAAAAAAACCGATCGCTGTGGCCAGGGCGCATAAAAACAACGAAGCCCCGACATCGCGGATACTGATCAGGATGGCCTCGCTATTGGAAAGGCCTTCCGCCTTGCCTTCGCGATAGTGCAGACAGATATGGATCGCGTAATCGACGCCCAGTCCGATATATAAGCTGGCAAAAGCAATGGAAATGACATTCAAATGGCCCACGGTGATAGCGGCGAATCCGGCCGTCAATATCAAGCCCATCACCAGAACGATATAAGTGGTGAGCAGCAATCTTGTTGAGCGCAGTCCGATCCATTGGACGATGCACACTAAAACCAGCGACACCAAGCCGGAAAAAGTAGCACCTTGGCTGACACTCTCTAGCTCTTCGTGTTCCAGAGCAGTCTCGCCGGTTATGCGGATGCTGAGGGAGGGGTTTTCGGCCATAATGGCGTGACTGATGTCGCGCGCTGCCGAAAGCGCAACATTAGCGGGCAGCATTTCATTAAAATGCATTTTCGGCTTGGCGATGACGATGGTTCGATTAAAGTGGGTGGCTGCACCTGCATCCGTATAGTCGTCGGCAATTGCTCCCTGCATTGCTCTACCTCCTACATCCGTGTAGTCGTCGGCCAATATGTTTTGCCAGGATAAATAATACGTTTGACCGATTAACTGACTTTTCAGGGTTTCATCGATGGCAAGGAGTATTGGATTCAAGTCCATAGGCAACATATGGTCATGAAGATTAAGGGCCTGACCGATTATGCCAAATAGGCCTTCAAGGTGATAATTCTGAGCCAGATGACCTATGAAGGGCTGGGCATCGGTGAGTTTTTGGGCCAAATTGTCCAGCTCTTTTTGATCAAGGTAGAGCAAGGCCTGCTGCCTGAAAAAAGCATTGTCCGTGGGTATATAAACGGAGTCGAAGCGATCGTTTGCACGGCCTAACTGCTCGGCAAGCTTATCGGCCGCCTGGGAGGTTTGCTCTGGTGTTGTAGCCTCAACCACAAAAATAATGGTGCTGGCATCCTCTGGAAAGGCCTGATTAAAATGGGCCTGGTTTTTCTGAAAAGGCAAGTCGGGCGACAACATGTCCAGCGTATTGGTGTTAATCTCCAAATTTTTAAGGGTGTAGTGCAAAGTAGCGCCGCACAGCAATAACGACAGCAATAACAGCGTCCATGGGCAGCGCATGATTTGTCGTTCGCACCAGCCGATCAGGGTGTTGAAAAAAGATGACATGCTTTTTATCGATCTGGACTAGCGAATGCGATCACATGGTCGAGCTGTTCGGCGGCTCTTTTTAAGGCGTTTTTTGCGGCATAAAAATGCAGACCCAACTTTATGAGTCCCGGTAATTCAGTAGGGTGTAGCGCAACGTATAATAATAATTTGGACGCATCGATGTC
This sequence comes from Methylobacter sp., assembly GCA_043729025.1. Taxonomy (GTDB): domain Bacteria; phylum Pseudomonadota; class Gammaproteobacteria; order Methylococcales; family Methylomonadaceae; genus Methylobacter_A. The sequence goes on along the minus strand of JAYTLW010000174.1, from coordinate 8,047 downwards.
TCCCTGATTATTAAACGAGTGCTCGATAGCGTTGGGCAAGTTCATGTTATGCGGGTCGGCAATGGCCCTGATCGCTAAAAAAGGCAGTCGATTTTGCCGGGCGACTTTGGCGACTGCGATGCTTTCCATGTCCAAGGCGACTGCGCCGGTTAGGATATGCAGGCTTTTTTTATGCTGAGCGCTTGCAACTATGCTTTTGCTTTCGGCTAAACAGCCGACATGTGTTCTTAGCGTGGTGGTGAGCAGGTTAAGGGTGTGACCGTGCCAGTCAGGAGCTATATCGATGCGAACGCCGTCTGCATCAATCAAGCTATCTGCCAGAACCAGATCGCCGGGGTTTAATGCGCCGCCCAGGGCTGCGGCGCAACCCCAGCTGATCAGCCGGGTGGAGCCTTGCGCAATCAATAGCTCGGATGCAATTTGTGCATTGTTGGCGCCTGCGCCGGAATAGGCGAGAACGATAGCGTCGCTAATAAAAACACAGCACCCTTTAGCGATTTTTTTTGAGGTCAGGGTGCCGAGTTCTTCCGGTAAGGCAACAACAATGCCGGTGGTCACTTGTTATCGCCAGGGATGGTGTGTATGCCATTAGCCAGTAGGGAACTGGCATGGCGATCGCCAGGGAGGGTGTGTATGCCGCAAGTCGATAGGGAATCGGCGCTGCTGTAAAGCTCGTTACGGTACCTGGCCAATGCCCAGAGCGGGAAGTATTTGTCGTAACCGTGGTATTTAAGATAAAAAACTTTGGGGAAGCCGGGCGCGGTAAAGCACTCGTCATTCCATATGCCGTCAGCTTGCTGGTTGCGCAAGATGAAATCAATGCCCGCTTTGACTTCGTGGCTGTGAGCCTCGCCGGCCGCCATCAATGCCAAAACAGCCCAGGCCGTTTGGAATGCAGTGCTGAAACGATATTTTCCGCTCTGAGTTATATCATGATAGCTATGGTTGTCTTCGCCCCAGCCGCCATCGCCGCGTTGTACGCTTTTTAGCCAGGTTGCGGCTTTGGTGTACAGCGGGTCGTTTTTAGGCAGGTTGGTTTGTTCCAGGCCCAGCAATACCGACCAAGTGCCGTAGATATAGTTGGTGCCCCAGCGGCCAAACCAGGAACCGTCTTGCTCCTGTTCGCTGCGGAGATAGGTTATAGCGCGCTCTAATGCAGGTAAATATGCATCATGATCATGAGCTACTTTGGCCATCAGCATCGCGCAGCGCGCGCTGACATCGGAAGTCGGCGGGTCTAATAAGGCGCCGTGATCGGCAAAGGGAATTTCATTCAGGTAATAGCAGGTGTTATCGACATCAAAGGCGCCGTAACCGCCGTTTTTAGATTGCATGCCGATTACCCAGCGGGTGGCTCGATGTATCGATTCATCCAGATGGGGCAAGTTCGATTCCGCCATCGCGAACGCAACTATTGCCGTGTCGTCGACATCGGGATAATGCGGATTTTCAAACTGGAATGCCCAGCCGCCGCCTGCCAAATCAGGCTTGGAAATTCGCCAATCACCCGGCTCATCCGACAGTTGTTTGCTTTTGAGCCAGTCGTAGGCGCGGCTAAGATTTATGCTGTGGCCTGTTTTGTCGGCTTCCTGTAAAGCCAGCGCAGCCAGCGCGGTATCCCAAACCGGCGACAAACAGGGCTGACAATAGGCATCATGTTCATTGATGACCAGTAGCTTGTCTATGGCTTTACGTGCAGTGACGACATGCTGATGATCCTTAGGCATGCCCAACAGCAGCATGGCTTCATAAGAACTGACCATTGCAGGGAAAATTCCGCCTAGGCCGTCTTCACCGTTCAGGCGATCAATAAACCAGTCTTTGGCTTTTGCTATCGCCAATTCATGAGTTTTTATCGGAATTAACGGGCGCGTTGCCCGGCCCAGTTTATCCAATCCAAGAAAAACTTTATTTAACAAGGTTCTTTCTGGGAAATAGTGCTTTTCTTCATCGGGGTGGGTGATGAAAAGTTCCAGTATAGTGATGTTGTTAGGGTTCTTTGCCGTGGCTTTTAAGGTGCACAGAATAAATAACGGCACCATAACGGTTCTGGACCAGTAAGATACCTTATCCAAATGGAACGGAAACCATTTGGGCAACAGCATGATTTCGACGGGAATATAGGGGACGCCGCGCCAGGGCAGTTGCTCAAAGATTGCCAGGGCAATACGGGTAAACACATTGGATTTTGCCGCGCCGCCCTGGCTGAGGATGTAATTTCTTAACCGGATCATGTGCGGTGCATCAATAGAATCTCCCGCCATTTTCAAGGCGAAATAAACTTTAACACTACAACTGATATCGCCCGCACCGCCGGTAAACAGCGGGTAGCTGCCGTCTTCAGACTGGCGGGATCTTAGGTAGTTGGCTATTTTGGCCTGTAGCGTCCCATCAATGTCACCCAAGTAGTGCATCATCATGATGTACTCGGAAGTTATCGAGCAGTCCGCTTCCAATTCGAATAGCCAATAGCCGTCTTTGTGCTGCAAGCTTAAAAGTTTGTCCTGCGCTTTGCTAATGGCAAAATTGAGATTATGCGCAAAGAGAGCGGCGGGATTCGACGAGCTCGAGATCGTGCCGGTATTTATTTCTGTCGTGGCTTCGTTAAACATAGGTTGCGTCCTTAAAGTTTTATAGTGTCTTTTGAGGAGGGTGTTGAATATGTCCAGTCGGGCGTTTTGAGTTCGCGACTGGATAAGTTGAAAAGCAAGCTAAGTAAACTGTTGCTGCGTCCGGTTAAGCGGGTCGCAAGGATTGTTGATTTAACGCTGTTACGGGTTATTTTTACTTGATCGGAATGGCTGAAACCCGGATTTTGTTTGATCTTTTTTAAGGTTAAAACGGACATGCCCAAGGCCCACAGGCAAAAGTTACGGATGCCGGTTTCATGGGCGGGAATCAATTGTGTGTATTTCAGTGCGTTATGCAAATGACCATGGGCGATGCTGATCAAGTGTTCCAGGCCTAAGCTAAAATGTTCATCATGCGTGTCCGGCCTCAGGTTGTTAAGGTCAAATCCTGCTTCCGTAAAAATATCCTGCGGTAGCCAGCATACGCCGCGTTCGGCGTCATCCCAGATGTCTTTTAAGATATTGGTCATTTGCAGGCCTTGACCAAAAGACACCGAAAGGGCCAACAGTTCGTCCTGGTGCTTGGCGATTTCCGGTGAGTAATGGCAAAACAGCTTGGCCAACATTTCTCCTACGCAACCGGCAACGTAATAGCAATATCTATCCATATCGGCGAGCGTTGCAAGTCCGGCATGCAGATCCTGAGCCTGGAAGATAGGCATGCCTTCAGCCATGGTTTCTACGCAGCAGGCCAGCGCCTCGATTTGTTCGGGGGCAAATTTATGGGTGATTTGAATAACCCTTGGCAATACCTGAATGAGGGTGTGCTCGGCGGGCAAGGTTTGCAGAGACAGCAAGGGCGCAAGTTCTACCGCAAACGACTCTGAATTGTTTCCGGTTTTGACAACTTGAATAAAGTCCGCGCAAAAATATTTTTTTTGTTCGGGGGATAGGGACACTTCATCTTCTATGGTGTCGACTATGCGGCATAGCAAATAGGCATTAGCGACTGTGCTGTATAAGCTACCGGGCAGCTGAGGAATAGTCAGCGCAAATGTTCTGGAGACACCTTCAAGTAACAGCGCCTGAAATTTATCATCAGAACATTTACTCAGTGATTTTGGATTATCCAGGGTTATTTGAGTTTCACTCATGATATTTTTATATCGGCTAGCGAGGTTAATTTTAAGCTACTAGGCCGCAATAATAGCCTGTTTGTTGGTATTTTGCAAAGCATTGTTGTTTTGTTGTAAATATGCGAACACCGTGTCTTTGGAACATGAATTTTAGCTAATAAAATGAATTGCTTAATAGCGGTTATGGGCGTTTTCTGCAAGCGGCATAAAGTGGCGCTGTGCATCGCCGTTTATGTCCGCACACTATAAAACTGGAGTCGTTAGCTAAAAGATAGTATTCTAGGGCTCATTAGATAAGCGATTGTATTATATAATAGCCTTGTAGATATTCTTTGATTCCTGCTGAGAAAGCGCAGTAGGCGGATTGTGTTTATGTGAATATTGTTTGTTGTTTTATTGATACAGGTTTGCCGTTCAATAGTATTTGTAGTTTCAGGGCGTCCTTATTTGTATGGACGTTATTAAGTTTATCGAGTTTTTTTGGAGGGTTTGCGCATGGGAGTTCCTTTACGTCAGCAGTTGGCAGTAGGTAGTTATTTAATCAAACAAAAGTTGAAAGGAGTAAAAAAATATCCTTTGGTGCTGATGCTTGAGCCTTTGTTTCGTTGTAATCTGGCCTGTGCAGGCTGTGGCAAAATCGATTACGAAGACGATATTCTCGACCAGCGTCTTTCCTTTGAAGAGTGCATGCAGGCTGTAGACGAATGTGGCGCTCCGATGGTGTCGATTCCAGGAGGGGAACCGCTGATCCATAAAGAAATGCCGCAGATTGTTGCCGGTATCGTTGCGCGGAAGAAATTTGTTTACTTGTGCACTAATGCGCTGTTATTGAAAAAGAGAATTGATGATTATACGCCATCGCCTTATCTGACTTTTTCTATCCATTTGGATGGCATGCAGGAAAGGCATGATACCTCTGTTTGTCAGGAAGGTGTTTTTGATCGGGCCGTTGAAGCCATAAAATTAGCGTTGGACAAGGGTTTTAGGGTCACTATAAACTGCACACTGTTTCAAGGTGAAAATGCTCAGGAAGTTGCCGATTTTCTGGATTATGCGATGGAACTCGGCGTTGAAGGCGTGACCATTGCTCCCGGTTTCAGTTATGAACATGCGCCTCAGCAGGATGTTTTTATTAAAGGCAGCGATGTTAAGGATTTATTCCGGGGTATTTTTAAAATAGGCAAAAAACGCAATTGGAAATTAAATCATTCGTCGCTCTATCTTGATTTTCTGGCGGGCAACCAAAACTACGATTGTACGCCCTGGGGAAATCCGACCCGTAACGTGTTTGGTTGGCAAAAACCGTGTTACTTACTGGCTGATGAAGGCTATGTTTCGAGCTTTCAGGAACTTCTGGATACCACGCCCTGGGAAAAATACGGCACGGTTAATAATCCTAAATGCGCAAGCTGCATGGCGCATTGCGGTTATGAGGCCACGGCTGTTGAAGACATGTTGAGTCATCCGTTAAAGGCCTTGTGGACTTCTATTAGAGGCCCGAAAACCGATGGCGACATGGTGCCTGAGGCCACTCCCGAGTATGCAAGAGTAGAGCGGTCATCAACCCTTGCAGGCATTCCTGTCAGAGTAGAACTTGTCGATTAAAATACAGTGCGTAGGGTGTTAGCGTAACCCGGCAGTAGTCTAACGATTGAGTTGGGTTTCGCTACAGGAATGATGTCCTTTAGGGGAATGCACAGCTGTAGCTTGTGAATACGTATTAGTTTTTACGAGGTTTTTAAATTATGGTTTTTAAAAATGTAAAGTTGGCTGTCGTTTTCATGTTCTTTTTATTCGGAACAGTGAATGCTAATGCCCTGGATGAAGGGCCAGGAGCAACGGCAAGACAGATAGTCGAAAAATTTCAGGCCGACCTTATTGCCGTGATGAAAGATGGCAAGAAATTGGGCTATGCCGGAAGATATGAAAAACTAAAAGATCCTATTGTCAACAGTCACGAGCTGACAAAAATCGCCAGAATTGTTGTCGGTAAAGAATGGGAGAAGTTGTCCGGCGAGCAACAGCAAAAACTGGTCGATGTGTTCAGCCGACTGAGCATTGCTTCTTATGCGCACAATTTTAAAGATTATGCGGGTGAATCATTTGTATTTGATTCTGAAGAGCAAACCACCCGAGGTGGTGTTGTTGTGCATTCTCATTTTGTTATTCCCGATGACAAACCGGTTAAGTTTGATTACATGCTCAAGGAAAAGGGCAATAGCTGGCGCATTATAAATATTATCGCCAATGGCGTTAGTGATTTGGCCTTGAAAAGATCGGAATATACGACTATTTTACAGCGCGAAGGTTTTGATGCTCTAATAAACAAGATTAACGAAAAAATTGACAATTATTCAAAACAATAGGTTTTTATGTCCATGAATAGACTACACAACGGCGATCGTAGCGTTAAAACGTTACATATACTCTCAGTTACCATGATCTGGGTTGCCTTCACGCTGGGCGGCTGTGCAACAACAGATGTTGCCCCGCCGCAAACCGTAGTGAACAAGCTTGATCCTTACGAGAACTTTAATAGAAAAATGTTTGGTTTTAACGATCGCGTTGATAATTATGTAGCCGAACCTATTTCAAATGCCTATAAATGGATAACCCCGCAGTTCATGCAAACGGGTGTGTTCAACTTTTTTAATAACCTGAAAAATGTCAACGTGGTTATCAACGATGTTTTGCAGGCTAAATTCTCGCAAAGCGCTGAAGATACCGGCCGCCTTGCGATCAATTCAACAGCAGGTTTGGGTGGTCTGTTTGATGTGGCCAAACATGTAGGGTTGGAACAAAATGAGGAAGATTTTGATCAGACCCTGGCGGTATGGGGTGTGCCTCAAGGTTCTTATTTGGTGCTGCCTTTACTGGGGCCGTCAACAGCGCGCGGTATTCCGGGAGCGGTATTTGATACGGCGGCAAATCCCGCCAGTTATGTGGGTTTGCCCGTGCAGCTGTTGTCTATGTTGAATGCGCGGGCCAGTGCGGAAGGTGCGTTGAAATTCATCGATGAAGCAGCCTTAGATCCTTATGTTTTTACCCGTGAGTCTTTTTTGCAATGGCGTAATAACCTGGCAACGGATGGAAAGTCGGAGGCGTCTTCGGATATAGACGATCTTGACGATGAATCAGTTGACGGCGATAACAGTCAAGCTTCTTCAGGCCTAGTAGGCGGCAAGGCGGATTTTGCCCTACGCCTGGATACAGTGACTAAAGTGACGGTACCAGCTTCCCATTCATTTAGCAGCGTCGCACTCTCATTTGATGATACCGCCAAGTCCTTTGAAGCGGCCAGTGATAAAGTGGATGAATTAGATAAGCTGAAAAAATCCAAAAAACGCAGAAGATAGCGTGCTGCAGGCAGGGGCTGCAAGGATGTGGCTCTAATAATGCAATAAAGAATGAATTGTGTAGCCGTTTAATTTCTTCCTGCCCGCCAGAAAATCCAGCTCCACCACAAAAGCGCATGCCTCAACTGTTGCGCCCAGTTGTTCGACTAATTCGCAGCTCGCTTTGGCCGTTCCGCCGGTCGCCAGCAAGTCATCAATTAATAAAACATGATCGTTTGCATCAAAGGCGTCGATATGCGCTTCCAGGGTGGCCGAGCCATATTCCAGATCGTATGATACGCTTTGCACATCGTAAGGCAATTTCCCGGGCTTTCTAAGCGGCACGAACGGTAGCCCCAATTCCCAGGCGACCAGGGAACCGAAAATAAAGCCCCGCGCCTCCATACCGGCCACTACGGTGATATTTCCGCCTAAAAAAGGCTGTAGCAATTGATGAACGGCGAGTCTCAAGGTGGCGGGATCTTTGACCAGCGGCGTAATATCTTTGAACATAATGCCGGGTTTTGGAAAATCAGGAATGTCGCGGATTTTATCTCTTAATCTATGCATGGATTTAAGGTGTAAAGTTAGGAAAATGGCTAAGCCGATCGGTAAATCATTTTAGCATTGAACACAGCTTAATACTTGCCTAGCTGTTTTCGTTTTCAGTGTATGTTCCCTATCTGGTCACGGTGTTCTGGATAATCAGGTCGATTGCTTTATACTTGAACTCAGTTTCGGGGCGTGACAGCCTTCCACACAAGGGTAGTCTAATCCAATGTTGAATATCGGTCAGTTTATCCGTTTCATTAGCGTAGATCCGGTAAACTTAAGCCTTAAGGGCAAGCTCCTTTCCGTTGTTTCCAGTTTCAGCGCCATTTTAATTATGGCCTTGGTCACGCAGAAATTAAGCATGGGCGCCGGTAATCCGATTCTCGTTGCCTCGATGGGCGCTTCTGCGGTTATTTTATTTATTATCCCTCACAGTCCGTTGGCGCAACCCTGG
>JAYTLW010000173.1:0-3362 GCA_043729025.1 Methylobacter sp. | reverse complement strand
TATTATGTTTCACTGAAAGGCGTGACCGGTGCCGGACATTTAAATGTTGCCGATGTCGAAGCCAAGCTTAAGCAAATCAAGACGAATACCCGTCTGCCTGTGGCTGTTGGTTTTGGCGTCAAGGACGCGCAAACAGCAAAGACGGTTGCCAGCTTGGGTGACGGAGTGGTTGTCGGCAGCGCCCTGATCAGCAAAATTGAGGCGAATCTGGATGATCCGGAGCGTGCCAAAAGAGAGATAGTCGATTTGTTGGTCGCCATGCGCCAGGCAATGGATAACTAAAGGATAGATGGCTAGGATGGGCTGACGTAAGGAGCCCCATCAAACAATAGCAACACTAAAGGGCAGATGAATGAGTTGGTTTGAAAAGTTAATCCCTTCAACAATTAGAACGGAAGGGTCTAATAAAAAAGGCGCTGTGCCTGAAGGATTGTGGAATAAGTGCCCAAGCTGCAATGCGATTCTTTACAACACGGAGCTGGAAAGAAATTTCAGCGTTTGCCCGAAATGCGAGCATCACATGCGCATTTCGGCCAGAACGCGATTGACTATGTTTCTGGACGAAGGCGGTCATGAAGAGATAGGCAGGTATATTAAGCCAGTCGATCCGTTAAAATTTAAAGACAGTAAAAAATATAAGGATCGCATTACCCAGGCGCAAAAGCACACTAAAGAAAATGATGCGCTGGTGGTGATCAAAGGCCAGCTGAAAGGTCGGGATATAGTCGCCGCAGCCTTTGATTTCGGCTTTATGGGCGGGTCTATGGGTTCGGTGGTCGGCGAAAAGTTTGTTCGCGGCGTCAACAAGAGTTTGGAGCTGGGCGTACCGTTTATTGTGTTTACGTCCAGCGGCGGCGCGCGTATGCAGGAGTCGCTGTTTTCATTATTCCAGATGGCGAAAACCAGTGCGGCATTAACCAAATTGTCGGATGCGGGTCTTCCGTATATTTCGTTTATGACCGACCCGACCATGGGCGGCGTTTCCGCCAGTTTAGCCATGCTGGGCGACCTGAATGTTGCCGAACCCAATGCTTTGATCGGGTTTGCAGGGCCCCGAGTAATCGAGCAAACCGTACGTGAAAAACTGCCGGAAGGCTTTCAACGTAGCGAGTTTTTACAGGAGCATGGCGCGATCGATATGATTATCGACCGACGTGAAATGCGCGATAAGATAGCCTCAATTTTGGCTATATTGATGGCGGGTAGAGACATTACAGTGCAAATCCCCCTCAATCCCCCTTTGACAAAGGGGGAAGCCGAAGGCGCAGGGGGATTTGAAGTTGAGGCGGATGAGGGTGAGCATCATCCGGATTTAGAAGACTGATTTTAATATCGGTTAATGAGACGTTTTGATTCGTTACAGGGTTGGCTGACGTGGCAGGAAAGCTTACATCCTTTGTACATTGATTTGGGTTTGGAGCGGGCAGCACAGGTTTTTGCCGCGCTTTACCCAGAATATGTCAAACCTCCGACCATTACCGTTGCTGGAACCAACGGCAAAGGCTCATCAGTTGCTTATCTTGAGGCTATCTATTCGGCAGAAGGCTACCGGGTGGGGGCTTATACGTCGCCGCATATCCTTAAATATAACGAAAGAATAAAAATCGACGGCAAACCGGTGTCGGACGATCAAATTTGCGAGGCCTTTGCAAGGATAGAGTCGGTACGGGGTGACATCTCATTAAGTTATTTTGAGTTCGGCACCCTGGCGGCGCTGGATATATTCCGGCGTGCCGGGGTCGACGTGCAATTGCTGGAAGTGGGTTTGGGCGGGCGCCTGGATGCGGTCAATATTGTCGATCCCGATGTGGCGTTGATTACCAGCATCAGCATCGATCATATCGAATGGCTGGGCGGCACGCGAGAAGCTATAGGCCGGGAAAAGGCCGGCATTTTCCGGGCCGCAATTCCGGCGATTATCGGTGATCTGGATCCCCCTGAATCGTTGATACAAAGCGCTATTGATCAGCAAGCCTTGCTGTATTGCATCGGCAAGGATTTTGATTATGAAAAGCAGGCTAGCGGATGGAATTGGTATTCCGGACACCTGCAAATGTTACAATTACCCGATCCGGGTTTAAAAGGGGAGCATCAGTATCGCAATGCATCGGCGGTTATTTTAGCCGTGACCCAATTGGCCGAAATGTTGCCGGTAAGTGTAGCGTCGATAAAACACGGACTGGAAAACGTCCATTTAGCCGGCCGATTTCAATTGATCGATGGCGATATTCCGGTGTTGCTGGATGTGGGGCATAATCCGCAGGCAGTCAGAACCTTGGCGGATTACCTGACGGCAGTTTTCCCGGGCAGACGCATTCATGCAGTTTTTTCAATGATGAAAGACAAGGATATTGCCGGAGTCCTTGATATCATGAATTTTGTGGTTTACGACTGGTTTTTCGCGCCTTTGATAAATCCCAGAGCGGCTACGGAATCGGCGATGCGAGAGATTTTTGTACAAAGTTCGGTGCCCCGGGTTACTTTTGGTTTTGCCGGTTTTACTGAAGCATTTTCGGCTGCAAAAAACCAGTCGCAAGAAGGCGATCTGTTACTGGTTTTTGGATCTTTTTTTTTGGTATCCGAGTTCTTGGTTGAGTTTGAATATAAGTGAGTAGACGAAATGGATCATGAATTAAAACAACGTTTGATCGGCGCCGTCGTGGTTACGGCCCTGTGTGCTATTTTTATTCCGATGCTGTTCGATGACCCTGTTGATAACAGCGGTCAGCAAGTTAGCGAGCTGAATATTTCTGCTCCGGTTGAGTCAGGCGTTCCCGACGCAAATAGCCGGGTTGTGCCGACTGATGCCGATCAGGTGTTAAAGTTGCCGGAACCTGCGTCTTCAGCTACTGAAACCGGCGGCGATACATTAGAAAGCACCGGCGCGGCGGAAGAAGTGGACGAAGAGCCTGCGCAACAGGGGGAGGGTGGTGAGTCTTTGTATACCGAATCCGAAGGTTATACCCGAGAGGATGCCGGTGCAGCAGCCGTTGAAATCCCCCTCAATCCCCCTTTGACAAAAGGGGGGGGCGAAGACAGAGGGAAGCCGTCTCCCAAACAGCCCTTAGACTCCAATCAGGGCAGGCCTTTCGACTCGGTTCAAGGTAGGCCTTTACTTCCCGAAGCATCTCCCAAAGCTCAAGTCAGGGATACCCATGTGGAGACGGCAGCTAAGGAATCCGCAAAGCTAAAAAAAATCGTTGAAACGGTAAAGCCGATTACGCTTAAAAAGCCCGGCTATGGAGATGACGCCGCCAAAGCCGTCGTTACGCCAGCGCCTGTCAAACAGCCCGGAACCGCGAAAAGTTTGGCTGCCGCTATCGCGGAAGCAAACAAACCGGCCGTGGCGTCGAAAGCAAAAC
>JAYTLW010000172.1:0-6784 GCA_043729025.1 Methylobacter sp. | reverse complement strand
CTGCGTATGTGCAACAGGAACAACACGCAGACCCCTGCGACCACCGCACTTTCTTCCAGCAAAGTGGTTTTAAGATTATCGATGGCGCGATAAATCAACTCGGAACGGTCATAAACCGTTTGTACGCTGACGCCGGCAGGCAAACCGGCGGTAATTTCGCGCAAGCGGTCTTTGACATTACTGATCACTTCCAAGGCGTTCTGACCGTAGCGCGCCAAGGCAATGCCGGAAACCGCCTCGCCCTCGCCGTTCCATTCGGTGATGCCGCGCCGCTCATCGGGAACCAACTCCACCCGCGCCACATCGCGCACCAACACCGGAATGCCGCTCATGACTTTCAACACCAGCTTTTCGAGATCGGCCTGTCCGTGCAAATAACCGCGTCCCCTCACCATGTATTCGGTTTCGGCAAGTTCGATAACCCGGCCGCCGACATCGCGGTTACTATTGCGAATGACATCGCTCAAAGCGCGTAAAGAAAGCCCGTAAACTTGCAGCTTGTGCGGATCGACGGTGACCTGATACTGCTGCACGAAGCCGCCGATACTGGCGACTTCGGCCACGCCTTTGGCTTTAGTCAATTGATAGCGCACGAACCAATCTTGCAGAGTGCGCAGCTCCGCCAGCGACTGGTTTTTCGCCAGCAATGCATACTGGTATACCCAGCCGACGCCGCTGGCATCCGGCCCCAGTTGCGGCGCCGCGCCGCGCGGCAAGCGTCCGGTCAGCGTCGCCAGATATTCCAAGACCCGGGAGCGCGCCCAATATATATCGGTGCCGTCCTCGAAGATGACATACACGAACGACGCCCCGAAGAACGAAAAACCGCGCACAACTTTTGAGCGCGGCACGCTCAGCATCGCGGTCGTCAAGGGATAAGTCACCTGATCCTCGACGACTTGCGGCGCTTGGCCCGGGTATTCCGTGTAAACAATAACCTGAGCGTCGGACAAATCGGGCAGCGCATCCAGCGGCATGTTCGACAACGCATAAACCCCGCCGATGATGATAGCCAGCGTCGCCAGCAGCACCAGAAACACGTTGCGCAAAGACCAGGCAATCACATGATTCAACATAACTAGCGATCTCCGTGTTGCGCTGGACTGTCGAGGCCGCTCAGCGCCGACTTGAGATTGCTCTCGGCATCGATCAGAAAATTGGCGCGGGTCACGACTACATCGCCTGCTTCCAATCCTTCCAGAATTTCACGGTAACCGTCGGCCTGACGCCCCAGTTTCACGACGCGCGGCTCGAACCGGCCTTCGCCCCGTTGCAGCAGCACGACTTTCCGCTCGCCGCTGTCTATAACCGCCGAATCGGGAACGGTCAACACATCCCCACCCTCTTGCGCCGCCAACGTCACGCTGCCGTAAAGACCGGGCTTTAGCAAGCCTTCGCCGTTGGGCAGTTCGATGCGCACTTTGACGGTGCGGGTTTCCGTTGCCAAGGACGGATAGATAAAGTCGATCTTGCCGCCGAACAGTCGCTCCGGGTAAGCGTTGATTTGCGCCTCGACGGCCTGTCCCAAACGCAGGACGCCTAAATCCTGCTCGAACACCTCCGCCAGCAACCATACCGTATTTAAATCGGCGATGCGGAACAACAGCTCGCCGGGCATGAACCGCATGCCCTCCACGGCCGGTTTTTCCAGCACCACGCCGTTAACAGGCGCAGGCAAGGGCAATGTATCCAAGGGCTTGCCCAAACTTTGCAACTGCTGAACTTGCGCCTCGGCTATGTCCCAATAACGCAAGCGCTGCAAGGCGTTTTCGGCCAAGCGCTGCACAGTTTCCTGCGCCTGGGCGCTGGCTTGCCGAAGCGCAAGTTGCCCTTGCCGGGCGATTAGATATTCTTGCTGCGCAGTCAAAAGTTCCGGACTGTACACCTCGAACAGCGGCTGGCCGCGCCTGACACTTTGCCCGGTCGCGTTGACATACAGGCGCTGGATCCAGCCTTCGAATTTGGCGGTCACGGCATGAACGCGCCGTTCGTCGACCTGGATGCTGCCCAGCGCACGGATGCTGCGCACCAAAGGGCGCAGGCTCACTGTTGCGGTGGTTACCCCCAGTTTCTGGATTTTTTCCGGGCTGATCTGTATCTGCCCGTCATCCTTTAGCTCGCCTTCATAGACCGGAAGATAATCCATACCCATTTCGTCTTTTTTCGGCACCGGCGAGGTGTCCGAAGCGCCCATAGGATGCCGGTAATACAACAACTTGCCTGCCGACGCAGGCACGGTTACAGCGGCTTGTTCGGGATATACCGCGACATAGTCCATGCCCATTTCATCCTTGGCGGGCAAAGGCGAAGTGACTTTGGGATTCATCGGGTGACGGTAATGCAGCGGCTTTTTCTCGCCAACTGTTTTAGCGTCCATGATTTGCGGCAAGTCTTGATGCCGCCCCGCCCAGAATCCCAAACCCACAGCCAGGATCAATATCAATGAGCCCGAAAAATATCTAGTCATGGCTCAACTCCTCGCCCACTTCGGCGGATAACTCGGCCAGGATTTGCTGGGTGTTGGTCAAAGCCTGCCAGTATTGCGTCTGATATTGAAAGAAACTCAGTTGCGTGCGCAACAGATCGCTAAAGCCGGTTTGACTGACTTGATAACCGGCCAGCAGAGCATTGACGGTTTGCTGTGCCTGAGGGATGATCTCATGTTCCAGCAACTTGAGCTTTTCTTTGGTCTGCCGGTACTCGGCGGCTTTAGCGGCGATTTCGGCCAGTGTTTTATGGTGATCGTCCTGCAGGGCATATTGCGCCTGCAAGAGCTCGCTTTGGCGCTGAACTACCGCCTTGGCTTGCTTACGATCAGCAAAAATCGGCACATTGATGCTGAGCTGGACACTGGCGAAATCGCTGCGCGATGCTCCTTGCGGGGTGCTCTGCCTAACATCGTAAAAAGCGCCGACGGTAAAATCAGGATAAAAACCCTTTTGCGCGAGATTAACCCTGGCCAGCCCCGCATCAAGCATCTTGCGGTGTTGGGCAAATAAAGGCCTGACTTGCTCGGCCTTGGCCTGCAAGTCCGACTCGACGATGACCGGCAACTTGAACTCGGCCTGTGCCGGAATTTGCACCGAGGTTTCCGGTTTTCGATCCAGCAAGGCATTGATGCGGGCGCTCTGCCCCTGGCGCAGACTGAACAGATCCAGCTTTTCTTGCTTGACTTTGGACAACTCCAGCTGAGCCAGCAGCACATCCTGCTGCGTACCCTTACCCACCTTGTATTTAGCCTGAGAGATGGCTATAAGCTGCTGAAAAAAACCTTGGGCTTCATCCAACAGGTTTAAAGCACGGTCATAATAAAACAGCCGCCACCAGCTCTGCTTAACATCGCGCACCAGCCGCAAACGCGCCTCATCAACCGAATCAGCGGCGGCCAGCGCCTCCTGCTCGGCAATCGCTTCCCGCAGCGCCAGCTTGCCGGGAAAGGGGAGCTCCTGGCTAACGCCTACTTCCATCATCGTGAAATCGTCCTGATGCAAATTGAAACTGTTAGTCGGTAGATATAGGGCGCCGACTCTGAGCGTCGGATCGGGCAACGTGCCTTCTTGGGAAGGCACGGCCGCCATCGCCTCGGCTCGCGCCTTGATTTGGGCAAGTCCCGGATTACCGGTCAGGGCGCTCTCAACGGCTAGCTCCAGGGTGAGAATTGATTCATTGGCGCTAAGGACTGGGCTTGCGGCTAAGGCCTGAGCCCAGTCCAGACGCGAAAACAGCGCCAGACAACAATATAAGGCCACCCGCGCCGGAAATACTCGGCGTAGCGACCATGGAGCGGAATTGAAAAACATCGTGATCCCCTTAAATCGAAACAAACAGGCTCCGCAAGCGGAATTTCAGTGCGCCGAACCCGTTAAAAATGCGGCGTGATTCGCTTTAAAGAGAAACTAATTCAGCAGGGTACAATACCGATAGATAAGTAGAATCCGTCGGCCGGATGGCGGATCCGCTTTATGGGGAACTCTTGTAGGTGGATAGTTTAGCAATAAACATAAAAACGTCCAGATCAGACTAAAAACAACCACCGGCAGATCCGGTGTCGCTAAGTTAAAATCGGGCAACGTTTGAGTTGACGCAGCAACACAGGGCTGGAGCGAGCAATCCTGCATGGCGGCAGGGTCTTGCTCAGGCGAATGAGTTTTTGAACATCCAAGCATATGATCGGACAGTGCCATAAATACCGGGGGCATCGTACAGGTTGCAGTAAGGGTCAAAAAAATCCAGCTCGCCAGCATTACGAATACTAGCGTGTCCAGGTAAGGACGGTTTCTTTTGGTATGCAGCGCTGTTATCACAATGCCTCTCTAAGCCGGAAGTCACAATATTTGTAAACTAGCATACGAGCAAGCAAACGGCAATTAAAAACCAGTATGCGCATAGCGCTAAAACAGTAAGCATGCGCATGAAATAAGTGGGTACCTGTAAGGGCGAATTCATTCGCCCAGGGCGGATAAATCCGCCCCTACACACTGGCTGCCCCCTATTTCATGGGTAATTTTATTTTATGCACGTTCCTAAGCGATTATGCGGACAATTTTTCAATGATCAGCATTGCCGCCAGTCTGCCGGTCTGCGCTGCTCCGTTCATAAAGCCGTAGTAAGCATCGCTCAGATGCTCTCCGGCAAAGATCAAATTGCCAAAGCTGACTTGTTGGCGTTCATCAGGATTGTCGGACTCCAGCCACAATAACTCCCCGAATCGGGTCAATTGCCCAGGCTTGTAGCTGGCGTAACCGCCCAGGGTTTGAGAACTTCGAGTCCAGCCGCTGCTTGCAAAATCCCCGTTGGCAGCTCGCCCGGCGCCGGGAATAAAACGCTCCAGCGCCGCTACGAACTGATAGCCCAGTTTTTTTATATCGCTGACAGCGCCCAGCTGACGGGCCTGATCTCCGCCCAGAAAAAAATTCAGCGCTCCATCCTTGCGTTCGGCTTGACGCTGGGTTTCATCCCATACTTCGGAGTAAGCCGAATCGCTCCAGGCCGACAAACTAAATCCCCCGGGCTTGCGCCAAAAGCGTTTGGAGAAACCGGCAATCAGTTTCTCGTTCGATCCAAGCTTAGCTTCGTCGATAAATTGACGCAACAACTTGGGCAAAGGCACGTCTAGGGCTATCTTGCTCAACACTGGAAAAGGAATGGCAATAATAACGATGTCCGCATCCACCGTCGTTGTATCGGCAAACTTCAGGCGATAACCTGAGCCCTGGGTGTTGATTGCCTGCAACCGCTTGCCCAGATGAATCTGCCCTTCCAGTTTTGCAGCCAAAGCCTCGGTAATTTTAGCGCTGCCGCCGACCACCGAGTAAACTTCATCGCTGTAACTCAATAGATCGACCGCCTGACCGCTCACTACCGGAAGGGTAGCGATCAATTGCAGGGCCGAAGATTCGTGCAGCTCCACGCCAAATTCGGTGCGTATGACATCGGCCAGCAGTTCATGCACATAAGGCCGGGGGATCTTATCATGATGCTGGCGCAAATAATCCGCCACCGACAGCCTATCCAACGGCGGCGCATAGGCGTCCCAATCCTGATCGAGCAAGGCCGCATCCGCCGTGATTTGCGCGGCGATAAGGCGCAGGTCATCAGCCAATTCAGACTCGCTGTGACTGATCCCGTTAAAATAATAAGCTTCTTTAGGGGCGGCCAATTTGGCTACATCTTCCAGCTTATCGAATAAGCCGATCCCGAATTCCTGCACCAAATCCAGCATATCCGCATGGTCGGTATTAATTAATTCAGCGCCGAGATCGACGATAAGACCCTCACCGAGAGTGGCTGAGAGCACCCGCCCACCGACCCGCGTCCGCGCCTCGTAAACAGTCGCCGTAATCTGGGCTTTTTTGAGTCGGTAAGCGGCATTCATACCGGCAAGCCCGGCGCCGATTATGACAATTTTGGGCGCCTTGTCAGACTTGCTACCGATAGCCGGAAAGGCCGCACAACCTTCGACCAAACCGGCCATACCCAGCGCTGCGGTCGTTTGCATAAATTTGCGCCGTGTCCAATGCGCATCTTTATAAGCTATGACTGGCGGCAAATCTTGTGCTTGCAGATGGTCGCGCCTGGCGTCCTGCAAGGCAAGAACCAGTTTGCGAAACAGCGGGGTTCGAGCCATAGTAATCTCCTGCGTTAATGAGGGAATATAAATAGTATAGGCAAAGCGAAGCGTCTTGACCGCCATAAGTTGGACATCACCGAAAGCGCATTGATGAACAATCAGGAAAACACCACGGCCCTTCTTGATAACCTTCGCGCACTAGGCGTTCGTTTGAGCATTGATGATTTTGGCACCGGTTATTCATCATTTGCTTATCTTAAACACTTTCCGCTGGATGCGTTAAAAATTGACAAGAGCTTTATTGACGACATTCCTTTTCATCAGGATGGCATGAGAATTACTGAGGCCATCGTTGCTATGGGGCATCCATCCGCGCGAAATTAAATTGGTATTCAGATGATAGGACGCCATTCTTGGTTTGTAAATAACGGCCATTCTTGCCGGAATTACGTCGAAAAAACCATGACTTAAATTATCTATTTGAAAAATATAGAATAATTTTTTAGACAAAACGTCAACAGAATCTAGTACTCAGTCAACTTTATTCTAATGGTTAAGCAACTGGATGTGGGGGTGGCTAAAGCCACCCCCACAGTTACAGACACCCGTCATTACTAAGGCGATTTCCTGAAATTAATTTACCCATCAGACGGGCCGAATCATGATGTCCCATTTAGGTAGGATTGGGTTACGTTCCAGTCTGGCTTCAATCGC
>JAYTLW010000171.1:0-2571 GCA_043729025.1 Methylobacter sp. | reverse complement strand
GAAGAGTTTATTCCGCAAATGCTTAATCTGGATAAGTTGGGCGGCATAAGCTTCACCAAGGGCTGCTACACCGGCCAGGAAATTGTCGCCCGAACGCATTATCTGGGCAAGACGAAAAGGGAGATGTTTGTTGCCGAATGCGCCATCGCAATACCGCCAGAACCCAATTCAGCCATCATTGACGACATGGATCACAGTATCGGCAAGATACTGTGCGCGCAAAACCGGAATAAGGGCTGCAAGATGCTGATCGTTTTGCAAGTATCCGATACGCATACTTATAATCTGCGCCTGAACAATCAATGCCACGATAAGATCACCTTGCTGACTCTATGATGAATACACCCGCCGCCTTATATTTTCGCCGATTAGGCATGCTGACTATTTTCGCCGTTTATGTGGTCATTCTGGCCGGCGGCATCGTCAGGGCTTCGGGTTCAGGCATGGGTTGCCCCGACTGGCCGACCTGCTTCGGACAATGGCTGCCGCCTACCGATGAATCCCAGTTACCGGTCAATTATCATCAGATTTATGCCGAGCGCGGCTATGAAAATACCCAGTTTAACCCGGTAAAAACCTGGACCGAATACACCAATCGGCTGGCCGGCGTGACCTTAGGATTATTGATTTTGCTGACGGCCTGGTCATCGCGCCTTTATCTTAACACCGACAAAGCCATTTTTTATTTGGCGGTCAGCGCGTTTTTTCTGGTCGGACTTCAAGGCTGGCTAGGCGCAACCGTGGTGGCCAGCAATCTCAAGCCCTTGATGATCACCATCCACATGTTGCTGGCTTTGTTTATCGTCGCCCTGCTTATTTACACCATTACCCGTTCGCAACGGGAGGTCATCGGCCCTATGGACATTCGAATGCTGCCGGGCAAATTTAAAACCGTGTTAATCGCGGCTATGATCATGACCCTGCTGCAAGTGGCTATGGGAACGCAAGTTAGGGAGGCGGTGGATTTTATTGCTCACGATCATGCCTATATTGACCGCCAATACTGGCGGGACGACTTTCCGCTTATCTTTTACATACATAGGTCATTCGCCTCGATTATATTATTCACCAATCTTTGGCTGGCCTGGAAGTTCCACAAATCCGGCAAGAGCCGCCTACGGGGCATCGGTTTAGCGCTAGCCGCTCTGGTGATGACGGCCATTATTGCAGGCATCAGCCTGGATCGATTGGACATGCCCCCCGTTGCCCAGCCGGTTCATCTGTTGGTGGCTACGCTCATTTTCGGCCTGCAGTTTTTTCTTTACAGTTACCTGAATTACGCCTCAAAAAAACCGGCCGTCACTTAATTTCGATCATCCTAAAAGCTTATCTATGACAACTCAAGCGTCCTTTGCAAGTCTGCGTTTTTTAACAGAAGCTTTTAAACGTTTTTTGCCCAACGCCCAGGCGGTGGCCTTGGCCATTATCCTGATTGTCAGTTTTGTGCTGATTTATTACTTGTCCGACTTGTTAATGCCGGTTTTCGTCGCTATCGTGCTGGCCTACCTGCTGGAAGGGCTAGTGGGCAAGGCCGAAAGCCTGAAGATGCCGCGTCCTTTGGCGGTCTATCTGGTGTTTTCAGTGTTTATGGCCGCATTGGTTTTTCTATTGTTTTATTTACTGCCGCTGGTGACCCAACAGGCCATCGAGCTGGTGCAACAGATCCCGGAAATACTCAACAGGGCGCAAGCCGGTATCATGCATTTACCGGAGAAGTATCCGAAATTTGTTTCGGAAAGCAAAATCCAACAGATCATGGTTGCAGTGCAGCGAGAATTGCTAAACTACGCGCAACATGTGTTGTCGCTTTCGGCGGCCTCCGTGGTGGGTTTGGTCAGCGTGATGATTTATCTGTTTTTAGTGCCGATGATGGTGTTCTTCTTGTTGAAAGACAAACGGATGCTGGTATCCTGGTTCTTGCAGTTTATGCCCAGAGACCGGCATTTGGCCGTGCGCGTTTGGGAAGAAGTCGAAGTGCAGATCGGCAATTATGTACGTGGCAAATTCGGCGAAGTTTTTATACTCTGGACGGTCAGTTATGTGACGTATGCGGCGCTGGGCTTAAATTACGCGATGCTGCTAGCGGTGCTGATGGGTTTGCAGGTCATCATCCCCTATATCGGGGCCACTCTGGTTACCATTCCGGTGTTGAGCGTTGCTTATTTTGAGTGGGGATTAGGCGGTGATGAGTTTATGTATATTGTTATTGCCTACTCCATCATTCAAGCGCTGGACGGCGTTGTGCTGGTGCCGGTGTTATTTTCCGAGGCGGTTAATTTGCACGCCATCGCCATTATCGTCGCCATTTTGTTTTGCGGCGGTTTGTGGGGCTTTTGGGGGGTGTTTTTGGCGATTCCGCTGGCGACGGTAGTCAAGGCGGTGTTGACCGCTTGGCCACGGATAGGCGATCAAAGTCTGGATGAAAATTATTAACGGCTTCACCTAGTTCCCACGCTGCACGTGGGGACTAGATAAGGCGATTTCCTGAAATTAATTTACCCATCAGACGGGCCGAATCATGATGTCCCATTTAGGTAGGATTGGGTTACGTTCCAGTCTGGCTTCAATCGC
>JAYTLW010000170.1:0-2824 GCA_043729025.1 Methylobacter sp. | reverse complement strand
GCCGTCTTTAACGATATAGTCTTTGCCTTCTAGCCGCCACTTTCCGGCGTCTTTGGCGCCCTGCTCGCCTTTATAGGCGATAAAATCCTGATAGGCGATAACTTCAGCGCGTATAAAGCCTTTTTCAAAATCACTGTGTATCACACCGGCCGCCTGGGGCGCGGTTGCGCCAACCGGAATAGTCCAGGCTCTGACTTCTTTGACTCCCGCAGTAAAATAGGTCGCCAGATTCAGCAACTTATATCCGGCCCTTACGACACGGTTTAAGCCGGGTTCTTCCAAGCCCAGGTCATCCAGGAATTCCTTTTTTTCTGCGTCATCCAACTGAGCTATTTCCGCCTCTATGGCCGCGCAAATCGGCACGACCATCGCGCCTTCTTTATCAGCCAGGGCTTGCACTTTATCCAGCAATGGGTTGTTCTCAAAACCGTCATCCTGAACATTGGCGATGTACATGGACGGCTTGAGCGTCATCAAACACAGGTCTCTGATCAGCGCTCGCTCATCCTCGGTTAAGGGCAAGGTTCGCGCGGGTTCTCCGGCATCCAGTTGCTTGAAAACTTTTTCCAGTACGTCTTTTTTTGCCTGTTCATCTTTGTTGCCGGTTCTGGCCGCTTTGGTCGCGCGTAACAGGGCTTTTTCAACGGAAGCCATATCGGCCAAGGCCAATTCGGTATTGATAACTTCGATATCGGAGATCGGATTGATTTTTCCGGCGACATGGATGACGTTATCATCATCAAAGCAGCGCACCACATGGGCAATCGCATCTGTTTCGCGGATATTGGCTAAAAACTGGTTGCCCAAGCCCTCGCCTTTTGAGGCGCCTGCAACAAGCCCTGCGATGTCTACAAATTCAATCGTGGTGGGTAGCACACGTTCGGGCTTTACAATTTCCGCCAGCAAGTCCATTCTGGCGTCAGGCACGGGAACTACGCCTACATTGGGGTCTATCGTGCAAAAGGGATAATTTTCGGCCGCGATTTTCGCACGGGTTAAGGCATTAAACAGGGTCGATTTTCCAACATTAGGTAAACCGACGATTCCACAATACAGCGCCATAGAGTTCTCAGAGTTTTTTAAAGTAGTGCAGCAAGATGAATCAAGCCGAAACAAAGCGGGGATTATACTTGCTATGGCTTTAATCTAAAAAACTAAAACGACTGAGTGGCGGGTAGTCTTTATCAAGCCTTGCGTGGGAGCGGCTTTAGCCCGTTTGTCGAGACTAAAGTCTCTCTCACAATACCGCTGTTGTTAGGCCTTAGTCGTTAGATTCTTTCTTCAGCTCTTCACACTCTTCGTGGTAAACAAGCAAACAAATGGCTACACTACAGCCTTGTTCACGCGCTAGTATAAACATCCCCATGTTAAAACAGACGCCGTTATACTCTCTTCATCTTGAATTGGGCGCTAAAATGGCGCCTTTTGCCGGTTACCTGATGCCGATCAATTACGGCAAAGGCGCACTGCACGAGCATCTGCACTGCCGAAGTCATGCCGGTTTTTTCGATATTTCCCACATGGGACAATGCCGGATTCTGGGCGATGAAGCTGTCCATGAACTGGGACAACTGACACCCGGCGATATTGCCGAACTTAAAGTCGGCAAGCAGAAATATACGGTATTAACCAATAGCGATGGCGGAATTATCGATGACCTTATCATTACTCGCATCGAGTCGGGCTTGACGATGGTTGTCAACGCCGTTTGCAAGGACAAAGTCTTTAATTATTTGATCGGCCAGTTATCCGACCGGCGCTGTTTTAATGAACTGAACGGGCAGGCGTTGTTCGCCTTACAAGGGCCCGCCGCCGCAGCTATCATGCAAAAGTTTTCTGAGCCTGCCGCCAATCTTGCCTTTATGCAAGCCTGCGATGCCATCATCAACAGCATTCCATGCCATATCAGCCGTTGCGGCTATACCGGCGAAGACGGCTTTGAAATTTCGGTAAACAATGATTACGCGGAACAACTTGCCCGCCTGTTACTGGCCGAAGACGATGTCGAGCCTATTGGTTTGGCGGCCAGAAATAGCTTGCGTCTGGAAGCGGGTTTATGCCTGTACGGCCATGAAATCGATGAATCGATTACACCGGTAGAGGCGGGACTCCAATGGCTGCTTAAAAAAGGCCATAACGATTTTCCCGGCGCCGACCACATTTTGGCCCAGTTGCAACACGGATCAGAAAAAATCCGCGTGGGTTTGCAGGTCGAAAGCAAAATACCGGTACGGGAAGGCAGTGAAATATACAATAAAGAAGACATTGCAATAGGCCATGTCACCAGCGGCGGTTTTTCGCCCAGCTTGGGCCAGCCGATTGCCATGGCCTTGCTGGCCCGGCATGCCGCTAAGCCCGGCAATACGCTATACGCCAAGGTTCGTGAGCACCGGATTGCTGTTACCGTGACCCCCTTGCCTTTTATTCCCCACCGTTACCATAGGTTAAGATCATGACTTCATCTCGTCCTAGCTTGGCTCAACTGGAAATGCGCGGTAATTTTATCAACCGCCACATCGGCCCCAATTCACAGCAAACTAAAGACATGCTGGCGAATTTGGGCATTAGCAAACTGGAGGATATTATCGATCGGGCCATTCCGGCCAATATCCTGAACCATGAACCGTTAAAGCTGACCGAAACGATTAGCGAACGCGCGGTGATCAGGCACCTGCGCAAAATGCGCGAACGTAATAAAGTGTACACGTCGATGATCGGCATGGGTTATTACGACACCATCATGCCTGCGGTGATCAAGCGCAATGTCCTGGAAAATCCCGGCTGGTATACGGCTTACACGCCTTATCAGGCCGAAGTCAGTCAA
>JAYTLW010000169.1:0-3515 GCA_043729025.1 Methylobacter sp. | reverse complement strand
TGGATTCAACCGCCGTTGCGGAAAACCGCATTGCCGGTGGTGTGGGAGAGGTAACGGGCGCAATCCCGTTACCCCGACCCGATCCGGAACTTGTATCCTACTATAGAACACGATAAATGGTATTTGAGTTATTTCCTGTTCCCTAAAGCCTATACCCCCGCCATCCGTAATATACGATGTAGCCATAACAAAGCACCGGGATAAAAAACGCCTGTTGTATACCGATCCGGTCGGCGAATAAGCCCTGCACGACCGGAAGCACAGCGCCACCAACTATCGAAGCACAAAGAATACCCGAGCCCTGCCCGGTGTTCTTACCCAAGCCGCTGACCGCCAGTGAAAAAATGGTCGGAAACATAATCGAGTTAAACAGCCCGACCGCAAGAATAGCCCACATGGCGACATGACCGCTACAGAACATGGCGGTTAAAACCAACAGCGCTGCCGTTACCGCGTTGAAAGTCAACGCTTTGCCGGGCTGAATGTTTTGCATGGCTACTGCGCCGATAAATCGCCCGATCATCGCGCCGCCCCAATAAAACGACACATATTTCCCGGCGTCTTGTTCCGCCAATCCGGCAATAGTCGGCTCGCCCAGAAAATTGATCAGAAAACTGCCGATCGACACTTCGCCGCCGACATAAACGAAAATGCCGATAGCGCCCAGCACCAGATGTTTATAGCCCCAGGCGCTGTCATGAACGTCGTCTTCATCGCCTGAAGCCTGAGTTTTTGCAGCTGCAATTTTGGGCAATTTGATCAGCGCAAAAATAGCCGCGATAAAAAACAAAACTGAGGCCAACAGCAAATAAGGATTTTGCACGGCGGCCGCCTGCGCCGTTTGATAAGCCGATAATTCATCGGCGTTGAGCAATTTAATCTCATCCGCCGTTTTAACCGCAGTCGCAAGGATGAATAACGTGCCCAGATAGGGAGCGATGGTCGTGCCCAAGGAATTAAACGCCTGAGTCAGGGTTAAGCGGCTGGAGGCGGTTTTTGGGTCGCCCAACAGGGTGACATACGGATTTGCGGCGACCTGCAACAAGGTAATGCCGGAGGCCAGCACAAACAACGCCGCCAGAAATAACGGGTAAGAATGCGCGCTTGCCGCCGGATAAAACAGCAAACAGCCGATGCCGGCGATACTTAACCCGGCAATAATGCCGCCTTGGTAATCGATTTTTTCGACTAAATAGCCACTGGGTACGGAAACCACAAAATAGGCGGTAAAAAAACAAAACTGTATCAACATGGCCTCGGTGTAGTTTAAGGTAAACACCGATTTCAAATGAGGGATCAAAATATCGTTCAAGCAGGTTATGAAACCCCAGATAAAAAACAGCGAGGTTAATAGGGTGAGTGAACCTAAATAAGGGCTTTTATCGGGGCTGATTGTCGAGTCGGTTGCATTGATCATAATTTTATTTTGTCACCGTAAAACCGACCGTCTCATTGCCGACCATCACCTTAAAATCCCCCGGCTCCACGATGCGCTTTAGATCGACGCCGATAAACGACAAGTCATGCGGTGTTAAGGTAAAGCTTAAGGTTTCGCTTTGGCCGGGAGCGAGCTCGACTTTTTTAAAGGCTTTGAGCTGTTTGTTGGGGCGGGTCACCGACGCCGCCACATCGTTGATATACAGCAACACGGCTTCCTTGCCTGTTAACGCACCGGTGTTTTTGACCTTAACGCTGACACCAATATTCTCGCCGGGTTTGATCCGGTCTTTTGCCATTTTCAACTCGCCGGTTTCAATAGTGGTATAGCTCAAGCCGTGCCCGAACGGATAAAGCGGATTATAGGTATTTAGCTCAAACGATTCGATCGGCTTGTAATCATAGGGCGTAATGCCGTTGGTGTTGCGCGGATAGGAAATCGGCAGCTTGCCGTTGGGGTTATAGTCGCCGTACAAAATGTCGGCAATGGCCTCGCCGCCCTCCATGCCCGGCAGAAAGCCCAAGATAACGCCGGAAACCCGTTCGGCAATCGAGGTAATGATGCGGGGTCGGCCGCCCAAGGTCAGCAAAATCACCGGTTTTCCGGTGGCGATCGCGGCGTTGGCAAGATCGATCTGGGCTTGATCGAGATTTAACGATTCGATATTGCCGAGGGTTTCGGTATAAGGCGGCTCGCCAAGGCTGAGCAGGATAACGTCATGGTTTTTGGCTTCCTCAACCAGCTTTTGACTATCGATGGGCGCGTCAAAAGCATCGCCTCCGACATAAGTCACTCTGCCGGTGGCTTTCTTCTGTATGGCTTCCAAGACCGTGAGTTTCTCCTGAGGATATAACTCTTCGGCCGAGCCCTGCCAGGTAATCGTCCAGCCGCCGTTCATCACGCTGAGCAAGTTGGCGGTAGGCCCGCTTACCAAAATATTGAGGTCTTTTTTTAGCGGTAAAATGTTGCGGTCGTTTTTGGCCAGGACAATGGATTCGCGCGCCGCCTGACGATTGGTCTCTTGCGCCTTAAGCGTTACAAAATTGCCATCTATTGGCAACAGCGGCTTGGGCTCGAATAACCCGGCCTGATACTTGACCGTCAAGATCCTGGACACCGCTTCATCGATTCGGGACATCGGCACTTCGCCTGATTTAACCAGTTCAACCAGTAAATCATAAAAAGAAAAATCGAACGGCACCATGCTCATATCGATACCGGCCATTACCGCAATTTTTACCGCTTCTTTTTCCGACGCAGCCAGCTTGTCGCGGGTATAAAGACGCTTGATGTCCTCCCAGTCGGACACCGTAAAGCCCTTAAAGCCCAGTTCACCGCGTAAAATCGTGGTCAGATAGTGGTAATTGGCGTGTCCGGGGATACCGTCGACTTCCGCCGAATTAACCATCACCGTCGGCGATCCGGCTAGTACGCCTGCCTCAAAGGTCGGCAGAAAATATTCGCGCAGCGTTCTTTCGCCTATCCAGGCCGGTGTCCGGTCTTTGCCGTTTAAGGGATAACTGTAACCCACATAATGTTTCAGGCAA
This sequence comes from Methylobacter sp., assembly GCA_043729025.1. Taxonomy (GTDB): domain Bacteria; phylum Pseudomonadota; class Gammaproteobacteria; order Methylococcales; family Methylomonadaceae; genus Methylobacter_A. The sequence continues at coordinate 530 of JAYTLW010000169.1, read as the reverse complement.
GTGGGCGCTTTATCGGCAGCCGAAACATCATCGCCCTGATGGCCTTTAATATAAGACGTCCCCATCACCGTCGCCAGATGCACGTCTTCGCCGAAGGTTTCCCACAAGCGCGGCCACAGCGGTTGACGACCAATATCCATCACCGTGGAAAAATTCCATTGCAGGCCGGAAGCGCGCACTTCCCTTGCGGTAATCTCGCCTTCCTTGAAAGCCAGTTCCGCATTGAAAGTCGCGGCCATGTTAATGGCCTGCGGGAACAACACCGCGTTTTGCGTGTAAGTCGCGCCATGAATCGCGTCTATCCCGTAAATAACCGGTATTTTCAGGCGGGTTCTGGCCGCTGCGTCTTGTACGGTACGGGTTATATTTCGCCATGTTTCAACGGATTGTGCCTTGTTGTCGGGCGTAAAAGGCGTATTAAGAATGGAGCCGACATGATGCTTTAATACCGCATCGTCCAGCTTGGCAGGATCGATTTGATGCTCGGCGTTTTGGGCCGCTGGAATGCCGATCACCGTGAAATCAACCTG
>JAYTLW010000168.1:0-3014 GCA_043729025.1 Methylobacter sp. | reverse complement strand
AGATTGGTTTTGAAAATAGTCTCTTCCAGATTACGGCCGCCGACATAGCCGCCGGTATTCACATCGACAGTGGTCATCGATTCGGTCTGATCGAACACCAGATGCCCGCCCGATTTCAAATTGACTTTACGCTCCAGCGCTTTTTGAATTTCATCTTCGACGCTGTAAATATCGAATACCGGACATTCGCCGGTGTAATGCTCGATGACCGGCACGATTTCCGGCACAAAAATCTCCGCAAATTCGACCAAGCGCTGATAGGTTTCTCTCGAATCCACCCGGACTCGTTCGATGCCCTCCCGGTACAAGTCCCTTAAGGTTCTGATGCTCAGCGGCAAATCCTTATGAATAAACTGCTTGGGCTTGGCATCGCTAATTTTGGCGGCTATCGACTCCCATAACTTCAGCAAAAACGTCATATCGGCAATCAATACCGTCTCGTCGACGCATTCCGCCGCCGTTCTTGCGATAAAGCCGCCGCATTGATGTTCCTGCCTGAATTCGTCAAGACAGGCTCTTAAGCGGGCGCGCTCCGCCTCGCATTCAATGCGCTGGGACACCCCGGAATTGTGCGCATAGGGCATATAAACCTGAAACCGCGACGGTATCGATATTTCCGTGGTTAAGCGCGCGCCTTTGCTGCCCAAAGGATCTTTAAACACCTGCACGATAATGTGCTGGCCTTCATGCAGATAATGCTCGATATTTTCCGAACCTTTTTTTTCCAGATCCTTGGCGCACAAATCGGAAAGATGCAAAAAGGCCGCTCTGGCGAGACCTATGTCGACAAAAGCCGCCTGCATACCGGGCAAAACCCGGCACACTTCACCTTTATAGATGTTTCCGACCAAGCCCCGCTGACGGGTTCTTTCGATGATCAATTCCTGCAACACGCCATTTTCAATGACCGCAACGCGAGTCTCGGGCGGGGTCACATTGATTAAGATTTCTTCACTCATTTAAAAAATTCTACGCCTTGCCTGGATAAAAGTTGTGCGGTTTCAAATAACGGCAAGCCGACCACGCCGGAAAAGCTGCCGCTGATCGACGCCACAAATACGCCGCCCAGGCCTTGAATCGCGTAACTGCCGGCCTTGTCAACCGGTTCGCCGCTATGCCAGTAAGCCGTTATTTCGCATTCCGTCAACGTCCTGAACCACACCTCGGTCACACTGACCGCCTGATAATGCTCTCGCCCCCTGAGCGAAACCGCACTATAAACCCAGTGCATTTTACCGGATAACCGCCTTAACATAGCAAGCGCATCATTCCGATCCTTGGGTTTACCCATAATCAGGTCGCCCAACACCACGGCGGTATCCGCCGCCAAAACCGGTAAGCTGTCGCCCAGTTGCAGAACACAGGCCGCCGATTTTTCGGCAGCCAGTCGCTGCACATAGTCCAGCGGCGCTTCATTGGGCCGTGGCCTTTCGTCAACATCGACCGGATGAACCCTGTAAGCAACCTTGATCTGATCCAGCAATTCCCTGCGCCGGGGCGAGGCTGAAGCCAAAATAAGCGATGCTGTCATACGCGATGATAAGGATGGTTATGGAGGATACTCCAGGCGCGATACAGCTGTTCGGCCACAACGATGCGCACCAGCGGATGAGGAAAAGTCAGTTTCGACAAACTCCATGATTCACGCGCCAGTTGCTTGACCGAATCGGCCAGGCCTTCCGGCCCGCCGATTAATAGCGAGACATGCTGCCCAGAATCCTGCCAACGCTGCACCGCGTCTGCCAATTCGGGCGTCGTCCAGGATTTGCCGGGGATATCCAAGGTAACGACATGCGAGCTTTGGGGAATAGCCGCGATCATCCGCTCGCCTTCTTCTTTGACAATTCGGGCGACATCGCTGTTTTTGGTGCGCCTGCCCGGCGTAATTTCCTTAAGCACCAGTTCGCATTCACGGGGCAAGCGTTTGGCATATTCATCGTAACCCTGCTGCACCCAGCCCGGCATACGGTTTCCTACTGAAATCAGATTTATGTGCATGCGGTGCAGGATACAGAGAACAGGCTGCCGATGCAATGCGGTCAGCGACCCTATCCTGCAACAAAATAGTCGGCTAAAAAAACTTAAGTAATGAATTTCTCAGCCGCTACCCTAGCAAACCAACGCAGGAGTGAGCACCGTGAACATTAATAATTTAAAACCCGCATTTACCGCGCCTGCTCCCGGCAGGCGTTCGGCATACACACCATCCCTGGCGATAAGCTTGGCGATCAGTCTATTGGTGACCGCTTGCACGACTGCCAAAGCGCCGCCGCTTGTATTTATGCCGCTTAAAACACTAAACGCCACAGGCTACGGCACGGTCGAAAAAAGCGATCGCTTTACACGTTCGCAAATTAAATTAATGGCCATGAGGGCAGCCAAAATGGATGCTTACCGAAGTTTGGCCGAGCAGCTTAATGGCATACAATTGCGTGGTCAGACTGCGGTCGACAATATGGAAGTCACCCAAGATACTTATCAGATTTTTCTTAATGCTTATGTGCGCGGCGCCAGAGTAAAAAGAACCACGGCTATCGGCAGCGATATTTACGCCGGCGACGATACCTTTGAAACGGTGGTGGAGCTTGATTTGACGCCAAGATTCTATGAATGCATCAACGGTTCCAGCGCCCTGCTTAACCAGTGTCTACAACAAGGCCAGGAAAGTCCGCCGCCCGGTTCAGACCGCAACATTCCCCCCCTATCAAGTATTAATCCAGGCTGCAATTCCATTGATTGTTACAGTTACCCAAATACCAGGGGCTTTAATCGAAAATAAGCCGTAGCGTTATGGCCTAATTGGAGTTCGGATTTATACAACGGTTGCCAGACCCGAACACACGCTTTGAAAATTATTCAATATAACTGCTGATAATACTATGCTTAAGTCATCTTAAATCACAGTCGGCAACAAATCGGTTTAATGTATGGCAAAAATATTAGTCAAAACTATAGGGCTCGTGTATCTATTAAGTACATCCTGCGCCCAGGTTCATCCCCAACCTCAACCTCAA
>JAYTLW010000167.1:0-7983 GCA_043729025.1 Methylobacter sp. | reverse complement strand
GCTTTAGCCGCGATTATCGCGGCTAAAGCCGCTCCTACAATGGTAAATAAGTTAATTTTAAATCCTGACCGATCTGCCTGACATCGCGCAGCGTTAACTGTTTCTTATCGTCCATCTGCTTCAAGCCCGGCAAACTAAACAGGCCGCGCCCCTGGTCGCCCAAAATACACGGCGCCATATAGATCACATACTCGTCAACCAGTCCTTCGTCCAGTAGCGCACCATTCAGCACGGAACCCGCCTCAACCAGCAATTCGTTGATTTGCTGCTGGCTTAAAAAATCCATCACCGCAGTCAAATCGAGCCGCCCGTTTTTTTCGGGCAGCTGGTAGACTTCAAAACCGGCCTGCCGCAATGCCTGTTGTTTTGGCTGATTATAGGCGCAGGTTAAAATCAGACTGCGCCCCGGAAGCTTTGCCATTTGCGCGGTTACCGGCATGTTCAGGCGGGTGTCCAGCACCACCCGGAGCGGTTGTAAGACCTCGACATCGACGCGGGCATTGAGTGACGGATCATCGGCCAACACGGTATTGATGCCGGTTAAAATAGCGGAGCTTTCCGCCCTCAAGCACTGCACATCGGCTCTGGCCTGGGCCCCGGTAATCCATTTGCTTTCCCCCGAGGCCAGCGCGGTGCGCCCATCCAGACTCATCGCCAGCTTGCTGCGCACAAACGGGCGATTTAAGGTCATGCGCTTGATAAAACCTCGATTTAGCGCCAGCGCATCGTCCTGCAACACATTGCAGCACACTTCAATGCCGGCCGCTTTGAGCTTTTCCAGACTGCGGCCCGACACCAAAGGATTGGGATCCTGCATAGCCGCAACAACCCGGCTGACCCCGGCATTTATCAGCGCATCGCAACACGGCGGCGTTTTGCCTTGGTGGCTGCAAGGCTCCAGCGTTACATAAGCCGTTGCGCCCTTGGCATCGGGTACATTTTTTAGCGCCTCAACTTCTGCATGACCTAGGCCCGCTTGGGCATGCCAGCCCTCCCCGATCACCGCATCGTCCCTGACTAAAACACAGCCTACGCGGGGATTCGGGTCGGTCGTATAACGGCCTTTTTTAGCGAGATAAACCGCTCGCGCCATAAAAAAAGCATCGCGCTGCGCCGACATTATTTTTGTCGCACCGGTTCCGTAGCGTCTGCGGTGTTTTGGCCGTCCGTGGCAGTCGGTCGCGCTGGTTCCCTCGGCAACTGCTCCTTGCGTTGCTCTACCTCGGCAACTGCTCCCTGCGTTGCTCTACCTCCTGCATCCTTGCAGTCGTCCTGCATCCGTGCAGCCGTACCGCTTGCGACACTTCCGACCTCCATGGATGGAGGAAGTGCCGACAACTGCCGGGAGCAGTCACCGCCGCCGTCCGTGGCAGTCGTCTGTAAATGCTCGATCATATCGGTGAATTCGCTGACATCCTGAAAACTGCGATAAACCGAGGCAAAGCGCACAAAAGCCACATGATCCAGCAAGCTCAACTCCTTCATGACTTTTTCGCCCAAGGCCTGCGTCGATATTTCCCGCTCGCCCAAGGCCATCAAATCCTTTTTGATGCGATTGATCGCGGCTTCAATAGCATCACCGCTTACCGGCCGCTTTTCCAACGCTCTGAGCATGCCCGAGCGCAGCTTATTTTCCTCGAAAGGCTCGCGTATCCCGTCGCGCTTAATGATACGGGGCAGCGATAACTCAGCCACCTCATGCGTGGTAAATCGCTCTTTGCACATGTTACATTCGCGCCGACGGCGAACCTGATCGCCTTCATTGGCCAATCTGGAATCTAGCACCCGCGTATCTTGTGCGCCACAAAATGGACATCGCATAGTTAAGTCACTGTTTTATATATACCGATGACCTCCATGGATGGAGGAAATGCCGACGACTGCCGGGAGCAGTCGCGGCAAAATTAGCCTTCAAATTTGAAAACCGTTAATTTTATAACACTCCGCCTATTATCTGTATTTTATTTTTGTAAACTATACTGTAGTCACGCGCACATACCGACTCAACCACACCAGCCCAATGAACCTAGAAAAATCATTTCGTCCACGAAAAACACAAAAAGCACGAAAATATTCAAAGAGATACCAAACTGTAGATCGTCACCCAAAGGGTGAATGGCTAAATCAACACAACATACTGATTAATTTCGTGTCTTTCGTGTTTTTCGTGGATCAACTGCGGTTTTTAGGATGAAAGAACAAGAAGGCGTAATAAAATATCGCTTGCGACATAGGCAACAGCCGATTAAACCGCAATGCTCGTTGGCCGAAATCAATGCCTGGCGCACGATTGTCGTCAGACTGGGCCTTATCGGGCAAAATCCCGAACGCTACGGCAACGTCGGCTTCGGCAATATCAGCTTAAGACTCGATGCCCACAGCGACCAATTTATCATCAGCGGCACTCAAACCGGGCATATTGAACACTTAAGCCCGGAACATTATTGCCTGATCGTCAAGGCTGAGCCTCACCAAAACCGCCTGCAATCCATCGGACTGTGCAAACCATCTTCCGAATCCCTGACCCATGCCAGCGTTTACGCCCAGAACCCTGCCATTCAGGCCATAATTCATGCACACAGCCCTGAGATATGGCGGCATACTTTAGCGCTGGGGCTGCCCCATACCGGCGCCGACGTAGCCTACGGCACGGTTGAAATGGCGCTGGCTGTCGAGCGCTTATTTCAATCCGGCCAGCTGGCGGAGGTTTCATTGTTTACCCTGCTGGGACATGAAGACGGGGTAGTGGCTTTCGGCAGCACCATGCGGGAGGCGGCGTGGGTGCTAATCGATTATTTATCGCGAGCCATCGGCATTGAACAACAGCGCATTAGCCGATAAAATGAATAGCTTTATCAGCGACTTTTCATGAAATATGCCGGAAATAAAGATCTACACGACCAACATTTGTCCTTATTGCGTGATGGCTAAACGCCTGCTCGACAAAAAGGGCGCCCGCTACACGGAAATCAATGTGGATGCAAAACCAGGTTTAAGAGAAGAGATGATGCTCAAAACCAACCGCCGCACGGTTCCCCAAATCTATATCGGCGATTATCATGTCGGCGGCTTCGACGAATTGCATGCGCTGGAGCAACAAAAAAAACTGGATGATTTACTGACAGCTGCTTAGGTGGCTGTCTTTTTGATACCAAAAGCAGGCGCTTTATGACTGCACGCCGTCTTTACCCGACTCTGTTCCCTTTAACACTATTTCTTATCTAAACCAATAAAACCTAATGCCTGTAGCCATTTCTTATCTCTTTGTATAGTATCAAGCCTCATTTTACGGGCATAATATTCAGCCTTAGTCTGGGCATAAAAAATCAGTAAACGGAAAAAATTTTCTTGCATAATCCAGGCATTTTGCGCTATTGATTGTCCTGCAAGCCGCCTGCTCCGGTATCCAGATAAATTCGATCACGCCAGGGCCCTGTTGCTGCATTGTCCACAAAAAACGGGGTATTAAATTTTGCATTGTTATATTTTTGTTTCAAACTGATTGTACAAAATTCAAGACACTTTCGTTTTGCACGGCAATCAGCTTATCGGCGTTGTTAGTGTGATAAACTATTTTTTTATCGGATAGAGTGTGGTGAAATTAATTGTGTTGTCGATCGAGATTAACCACAGCAAGGGTATATACAACTAATCCACTTTTTTTCTTAATTCCCGGCGATTCGATTAATCGCAGAAATAGCATTAGAACGAACAAACTAATGATTAGCAATATTAAACTTAACTGCACCCAAGAAAAAATTGATCGCTCTTCCTGCAATAAGGGTGCTGTTTCTTTAATAGAGGTAGAATCATACTTCGGCCTAGATGTGTACGATAAGTTAAAACGATGCATTAGGTTTTTTACTTATCGAGTCAAAATATGAGTGCTCGAGTACATACCAATTTTACCGTTCTTCAACAGCACGACGAGCAACTGCTACGGCTTGGTATGCTGGCGGAAAGGTATTTCGCCGGTGATCCAAACACCTGCCTTCTCAAGCTGCGGCAATTATCTGAGCTATTGACGCAGATGTTGGCCGCGCAAGCAGGCCTCTACTCATCATCTGACGAGAAACAATACGACCTGCTACGTCGGTTACAAGATAGTGGCGTCTTACCCCGAGAGATTTTTCAGATGTTCAGCGAGGTCAGGCGGGCGGGTAACACCGCAAGCCATGCCATGTCCGGTGATCATCGTTCTGCACTGAGCGCTCTTAAGCTCACATGGCAACTGGGATTGTGGTTCCACCGCACATTCAAAGACTCGGAATACAAGTCAGGGCCTTTCATTCCCCCTGCACCGCCAGCAGACGAAAGCGTTGAACTTCGGGCGGAACTGGAACGATTAAACAAGGCTGTGGCCGAATACCAGTTGGCACAGCGTGAAACGACAGAGCAACTGGAAGTCACACAGTCGCAGTTAAGTGAAGCTAAGGACGAGCGATTTTTCTGGGAGCAGATGGCCACTGAAACTGAGCTGGCCAAGGCATCACTAGAGCAGCGTCTTGTTGAGCAACAAAGCATCGCGGCAGTAAAACCCAAGAGCGATTTTGTTCAGATCATCAACGCAGCCAATACCGCCGCCAATGCCATTCAACTAGACGAGGCCGACACTCGCAAGATCATTGACCAACAGTTAAGACTAGCCGGATGGGAAGCAGATTCAGAAGTACTCAAATACAACAAGGGAACGCGTCCAGAAAAGAACCGCAATCGGGCCATCGCCGAGTGGCCCACCGAAAGCGGTTCGGCAGATTACGTGCTATTTATCGGCTTGACACCGGTGGCTGTAGTCGAAGCCAAACGCAAAAATGTCGATGTCTCCGGCGCCTTGCAACAGGCCAAGCGATACAGTCGCACTTTTACGCCGAGCGCCGAATCCACGCTGCCGATAGAAAACTGGGGTAGCAACGCCGCATACCGTATCCCGTTTGCGTTCTCGTCTAATGCTCGTCCATTCCTGCGCCAGCTTGCCACCAAGAGCGGCATCTGGTTCTGCGACCTTCGCCGAGCAGATAACTTAGGCCACCCCCTTGATGGCTGGCACACGCCAGAGGGGTTGGCGGTTCTGATCAAGTGCGATGAAGCCAAAGCTCATGAGCAGCTTATGAAGACGCCGTTTAACTACGGCTTTACGCTGCGCTACTACCAACAGGATGCAATTCTTGCCGTTGAGCGAGGTATCGAAGCGGGACAGCGCGAAATGTTGTTGGCCATGGCTACCGGCACAGGCAAGACAAAGACCTGCATTGCACTGATATATCGCTTGCTCAAAGCCCAGCGTTTCCGACGCATTCTCTTTTTGGTTGATCGTTCAGCTTTGGGTGAACAGGCCGCCAACGCCTTCAAAGATACGCGCATGGAAAACCTCCAAACCTTCGCCGATACATTTGGCATCAAAGAGCTGGAGGAGCAAACCCCGGATACGGACACCGCCGTTCATATCGCCACGATACAAGGCATGGTGCAGCGTCTGCTGTTCTCCGCCGAGGATGCTATACCACCCACTGTTGATCAATATGATTGTATTTTGGTCGATGAATGCCACCGGGGCTATCTGCTGGATAGGGAATTGTCCGATACCGAGTTGACCTTCCGGGGCTATGACGATTACATCTCCAAGTACTGCCGCGTACTGGACTACTTTGATGCCTGCAAGATTGGCCTAACCGCCACACCCGCTTTGCACACCTCGCAAATTTTCGGCGCGCCGATCTACACCTATAGTTACCGCGAAGCAGTTATTGACGGATTCTTGAATGATTACGAACCGCCAATTCAGATCATGACTGAACTATCCACCAGCGGCATTGCCTGGAAAGCTGGGGAAGAAATCCAGGTTTATGATACACGCCGTAATCAGATGGAGCTGTTCACGACCCCCGACGAGTTAAAGATCGAAGTTGAGGGCTTTAATCGCAAGGTCATCACTGAATCTTTCAATCGAGTAGTCTGTGATTACCTGGCTAAGGAGCTCGATCCTGCTTCTCAGCAAAAAACACTTATTTTCTGCGCAACAGATGCTCATGCTGACATGGTGGTCGACCTGCTGAAGAAGGCCTTTAAAGTACAGTATGGTAGCGTCGATGACGATGCAGTCATTAAGATAACCGGTGCAGCGGACAAGCCCTTACAACTTATTCGACGCTTCAAAAATGAGCGCACTCCCAATGTAGCGGTCACCGTAGACTTACTAACCACCGGTATAGATGTGCCGGAAATCTGCAATCTGGTCTTTCTGCGCCGAGTAAATAGCCGCATTTTGTTTGATCAGATGCTTGGTCGCGCCACACGTCTTTGTGATGAGATCGGTAAAGATGCCTTTCGTGTCTTCGACGCTGTGCAGATTTTTGAGGGCTTGAACAATATGACCGCTATGCGGCCGGTGGTGGTCGATCCCAAGATCAGCTTTAGCCAATTAACACAGGAATTTACCACTGTTACCGATGATGAGTCACGCATGCTGGTGCGCGATCAATTCCTCGCCAAACTGCAACGGAAAAAGCGCCACCTCTCCGAAAAATCGGCGCAAGATTTCGAAACCCGTGCTGGCATGTCGCCCGATGACTTTATCAAAAAGCTTCGCACTATGCCCATTGCCGAGGTGGCTGCCTGGTTTACGCAGAATCCCGAACTTGGTGAAATCCTCGACCGAAACGGTGAAGGTACCGCGCCGCAGCTATTCATTTCAGATCACGACGACAAGCTACACAGCGTTGAACGGGGCTATGGTAATGCCAAAAAGCCAGCAGATTATCTCAAGGAATTTACCGCTTTCATCCAGAGCCATAGCAATGATATTCCGGCACTGATGACCGTGCTTACCCGCCCACGTGAACTGACACGCAAGCAACTGAGAGAGCTGGTGGTGGAACTCGATAAGGCTGGTTTTACAGAAACCAACCTAGCCACCGCCTGGCGAGAAATGACCAACCAGGATATCGCCGCGCGAATCGTAGGTTATATTCGTCAAGCTGCGATCGGTGATGCACTGATACCATATAATGAGCGCGTCGATCATGCCTTGCAGAAAATGCTCGCCAGCAAGCCATGGACCGCACCTCAACGAGACTGGCTGAAACGTATCGGCGCACAAACCAAAGCCAACCAGCTAGTTGATAGGGATGCGCTGGATGATCCCGATCTGGTCTTTAGCCGCGAAGGCGGCGGCTTCAATCGCCTCGACAAAATCTTCAACGGCGAGCTTCAACAGGTTTTGGAAGCGTTTAATGATTCACTCTGGCAACCGACTGCTGCTTGAAATCTTGTGGCGAATAGCATAAAGTAAGATTCCCTTACTTTCGATACTGGATGATTGCCATGCTTGCCAAAATGACATCAAAGAACCAACTTACCCTGCCTAAAAGCATCACCGCAGCAGTTGGTGCGGCGGAGTATTTTGACGTGGAAGCCCGCAATGGACAAATCGTGCTGACACCTGTGCGCATCCAGCGCGGCGATGCAGTACGCGCCAAACTGGCCGAATTAGATTTACAAGAGCAAGACATTACCGATGCCGTAGACTGGGCCAGACAGACAACGAATTCCCCTCTTTGAAAAAGACGACTGCATGGATGCAGGACGACTGCAAGGATGCAGGAGGTAGAGCAACGCAGGGAGCGGTTGCCGAGGGGGCTAGTGGAGATTATCAAAATAAATCCCCCTCGATCCCCCCTTTTGCAAAGGGGGAAGATCAATTACCCAACTCCGAAAATATGAACCTTAACGACATTCCACCTCGCGTCGTAATCGACACCAACCTGATATTGTCTGCGCTGGTTTTCGCCCAAGGGCGATTAACACCATTGCGGCTAGCTTGGCAGGGCAAACGCATCCAGCCGTTGCTTTCTAAAGACACAGCGGCGGAATTGATTCGGGTTCTTGCTTACCCAAAATTCAAACTTAGCGCTGACGACCAGCAAGAGCTGCTTGCCGACTATTTGCCTTACTGCATCAGCGTGGTTATTCCTAATCCGCCGCCGC
>JAYTLW010000166.1:0-15503 GCA_043729025.1 Methylobacter sp. | reverse complement strand
ACGTGGGCGTCGCTCCCACAAAGCTTGCACTCCTGATTCATCAACTAAATTTAAACAGGATTTAACTATGTTACCCACAGCACCCGATTTGAAAAAGTTGTCCATTGTAGCGCTGGTCAGTCTGCTGGCGGCTTGCGGCGGCTCAGAAGACAGAAAAGCCAAGTACATGGATGAAGGTAAACAATTATTTGCAGCCGGCGATTATAAGAAAGCCCAGCTTTCTTACAAGAACGTACTGCAAATTGATCCCAAAGACATTGAAGCCCGCTATCAAATGGCCGAAGCCTTGGTCAAGGTCGGCGAAATACAACAAGCGGTGAGTCAATATCTGGCGGTGATCGGCGAAGATCCCAAACACCTGATGTCCAGAATAAGAATGGGTCAGATTTATCTGATGGTCAATAATATCGACGAAGCCGAAAAAATGGCTAAGGAAACTCAGGTTCTGGATCCGGAAAACGTTGAAGGCCGGGTATTGATGGCGGGCATTTTGGCGACTATAGATAACACGGACGGCGCTATCACCCAGCTTGATGCGGCGCTTAAAAAACAGCCGGATGATGTGCAAGCCAATTTATTATTGGCCGCTGTTAACGCCAAAACGGGAAAAATCGATCAGGCTATCGGCATACTGCAAAAAAACAGCGCAAAGAATCCGACCAACCCGGCGCCGATGCTGATGCTGGCCAAGTTGTATACGCAAACCAAAGCCATAGACAAAGCTCAGCAAACCCTCGAAGCCATTGTCGCAATAGAGCCCAAACAACTGGAGCATCGTAAACGTCTGGCCTTGTTTTTATTGGCCGACAATCGACTCGATAAGGCCGAAGCGGTGTTGCGCTTAGCTGTTACCGATCTGCCTGATGATGCCAGTGCCAAGTTAACCTTGATCGAGTTTTTAGTCGCCAAGCGTACGCCGGAAATAGCCATCGCCGAATTGCTGCCGATGATTGAGAAAAATCCGGACCAATATGATTTGCGCTTTAAATTGGTTGACTTGGAACTGGTTCAAAATCATGTCGATGCAGCGGAACAGACCTTAAAGGAAGTCGTCGAGCTCGATAAGCTGGGGCCGCAATCGATTAGGGCTAGAAACGCGCTCGCCAGATTGTATGTGGTCACTAAACGCGCAGACGAAGCCAAGGCGCTGGTTAAGCAAATTGTCGAAGAAAACCCGCGCGATAGTGGTGCGCTGTCTTTGCGCGGCGAGTTGGCGCTGGCGGAAGGTAAAATACCCGATGCTATCGGCGATTTTCGCGCGGTGCTGGTCGATCAGCCGCAAAATATTAAAGTGCTCAAATTATTAAGCTCGGCGCATTTGATGAATAAGGATCCGGTATTGGCGCGTGAAAACATGGAAAAAATCGTCGAAATCGCACCCAAAGATGAGGCGGCCAGACTCGATCTGGCTACGCTGCTGCATCAATCGGGCGATACCGGTCGAGCGATGATACAGATCAACGAGGTGTTAAAAACCAATCCAAAAAGCAAGCCGGGTCTGGAAGCCGAATTTAAAGTGTATCTGATGCAAAAAAATTGGGAAATGGCCCAAGATACGGCAAACCGTTTACAGAACGCTTTTGCAAAGGAAGGTATGGGCTATTTTCTGTCGGGCCTGGCGTTTCAAGCCGAGGGTAAAATCGACAAAAGCGTGGCAGCGTTTGAAAGTTCGCTGTCCAAGCAGCCTGACGCACTGGAGCCGCTTACTCAGCTGATTAAAAGCTATCTTGCTCTTAAACAGTCCGACAAATCCGTGGCTAAACTGAATGACATCATCAAAGCGCAACCCAAAAATTTAGTCGCATACAATTTGCTGGGCGGCGTTTACTTGAACGACAAAAAGTTTAGTGAAGCGATGGTCGCATTTAAAAAAGCGGTAGAGATAAAACCTGAGTGGCCAAACCCTTATCGTAATATGGCCATGGCTTATCTTGCCCAATCCAATAAAGCCGATGCGATAAAAATCTTTCAGGAAGGCATCGCCAACACCAAAGGCTCGATGGAACTTATCAGTGATCTGGTCTCAATCTACAGCCACGACGGAGATCACGATAAGGCGATCGCGGTATTTGATGAGGCTTATAAACAGCATCCTGAATCTATGGACGCGCTGAATAATCTGGCCAGTTATTTGTCTGATTACGCCAAGGATAGCGCCGGGCTGGAACGGGCCGCCAAACTGGCCGAACCGCTGGCTAAAATCGATAATCCCAATATGCTCGATACCGTGGGCTGGATTGCCTATAAACAGAGTAACTATGCCAAGGCGCAGGAGTTATTGTTGAAGGTGGTAGCGCTGGATCCGGAGTCCGCAATCAGCAATTATCATTTAGGCATGACCTATTACAAGCAAAATGATAGCGCTAAAACGCGCGAGTATTTGCAAAAAGCCATCGATAAAAAAGTCGATTTTGTAGGTCAGGATGTGGCAAAAGAAACCTTGAAGGCATTGGACAGCGCAAATTCGGCCAAAAGCTGAGTCACATAAAACTTTTTTTCCGGTGTAGCGGCTTATGGCAACATAAGCCGCTTTTTTTTGCCTAAGTGTGGAGCCGCTTTGACCTTATAAAGGCGGCGGATTAGCGGGTCGTGACATTTTCAGGCGGGGCATTCAAGCCTCATAAGCCTGGCTAGTTTGACTGGTATTTGATTTTGTTATCGCTGGCTTTGTTAAGCACGGTGCCCAATACGTTGATGTCTTTCAGCAGCGTAGCCGCATGTTTAAGTTCATCGGTTTTGGTATGGCCTTCTTCAACGACCAGCAGGACACAATCCACATAAGGCGAAAAGCCAAGCGTGTCAGCCTGTGACAGCAAGGGCGGCAAATCAAAAATGATGATTCTTGAGGGATAGCGGGTTTTTAGTTCATTGATCAAGCGTATCATCTTCGGCGAACGCAGCATTTCTGTAGAATTAAGCATCTCTTTGCCGGCAGGCAGAATCACCAGACGATCCAAATCAGGATTTATCAGCATTTCATTAAGCGGCGTGTCGTTTAACAAATAATCGCCGAGTCCCAGTTCCGCCTTGATCCCGAACAGTTTGCAAATACTGGGATTTTGAAAGTTGGCGTCCACCAGTAATACGCTGCGATTCAATTCCATGGCTATGCTGATGGCGAGATTAGCCGCCGTCAGACTATTACCGGTATCGTTGCCGGGGCTGGTGATGGCGAGCGTATTCCAGTTCATCGCGTCCATGAGTTGCAAGCTGCGGGTACGCAGCATTTTGTACGATTCCAGCCATTTGCCCGGCTTAAAACCGGTTATCAGTCGGCTTTCCTGCAAGTGTTTGCTTTGGGTGGTTTGGATGCGCGTCTGGGTGTAGAAAAACTGCTCGCTATCTTTGGGCAAGGCCGGAGATTTGCTGCTAGACGGCTTGGTTTTTTCCAGTATAGTTTCCATTGAATTCATTATTTATCGCCTGTAGATTGGGCTACCAACTTAAGGCAGGACAATGAACGAGGCTTAACCGTTCGCCCTGAGCTTGTCGAAGGGTAGACGGTTAAGCCGTACATGGTTCGACAAGCTCACCACGAACGGCTTAACCTTAATCTGCCCCGTCTTAATTGGTAGTCGTAGATTGAGTTAGATATTGCCGATAACACGCAACAGTTTGTACCAAAACACGTCCAGCGGCATCACCAGAAAATGAAAACCGATAACCGCCACGGCAATGACAATCAAGCTGCCGATCATTACGATCTGGCGCCGTTTGGCAAAGCTTTCGCTTTCTTCCTTGCTTTCCAGATAAGGAATGCTCAATAACGGCGATACGCCTAAAATAGTCGCAATGGTTTTTTCATTATTGATCGTCGAACCCAGCATCTCAACCAGGAAAACACTGCCAAATCCGCTGGCAAGCGCAAAAACAAAACCCAGAAATAGAATCGCAATCCGGTTGGGGCTGATAGGTTCAAGCGGTTCCTGGGGCGGATCAATCAGCGTGAAGCGCTCACCCTTGCGTTCGACCTCTAGTTGCTGGGAAATTTGCGCTTCCATTTCCCGGGTGCTCACTTCACGGTAGCGAATATTGGAGTTGTCGAGCTCTTGGATCAGATCGGTATATTCCTTTTCGACCAGCGGCGCCTGCCGTAAGCTCTGGCGCAGTTCATCGGTTTTTTTGTTGAGCTGGCTGCGTGTGTAAGCCAGTGATTTGAATTCGGCATGTATCGATTGCAGCTGCGCTTTCAAGGTGATGTAGGCCGGATTATCGGGCTGTACCGAGCTAATGTTCGATTCGGTATCTTTGGCCGTCACCATGGATTGCTGCAAGAGGGCGATCTGCTTTTGCAGTTTCAATACATCAGGATGTTTTTCCGAATATTGTTTTAACAGCAAGGCCCGCAGGGCTTTTTTGTCGGTCAGTTCGGCATTCATCTTGTTAAGGTCGGTATTGCTGCCGGTCTGTTTTTTCAACGAGTCAATTTCACGTTTGACTTTAATAACATCCGGGTGGTTGGCGGAATAGCCGGCCTGCAAGGAAGGATACTCCGATTCCAGCACCTTGAGCCGGTCCTTCATGTCGAAAACGCGATTACCGGCGGCATTGGTCGCCAAGGCATTGGGATCAATTTGCGCCAGCTCGCCCTCAAGATAGAACTGGCGCTCATGCAACGAACGCTCCTGGCTATCCAGGCTTAACAATTGACCGCTAAGCCCGGTGAGCTCCTGCTGGTTAAGCTGACTGATCTGCGGTAACTGGTTGAGGTTTTTTTCTTTAAAAGCGGCCAATTCGGATTGTATCTTCTGGATTTTGTCTTTTAAACGGCGCGATTCTTCGCTCAGAAAAAGCGTTGCGTTTTCCGCGGACTCGGTACGCGATTTGATATTTTCCTTGAGAAATAGCGAAGTCAGTTCGTTGGCCACTTTTTGTGCAATGGCCGGATTTTTATCATCAAAGGTCAGGGTAAATGCGATAGTCGCCTTTGTGGCTGAGCCGCTGCTGCCCATCACATCGGCGCTGATGGTTTCAACCTTAATGCTTTTACGCATTTTTCCCAGAATGCGCTCTTCCGATTTTGATTTCAGTTCTTTAGCATACAGATCATATTTCTTGATAATTTCCGTCAGATTAGGGCGCGTCATAATGCGCTGGCTGATAACCTGAATACGCTGGTCTGCAAACGAAGTGACGGTAGAGCGAACCAGATCGGAAGGAATTTCCTGCTCCTCAATCAAGATTGTTGCAACCGACCGATATACCGAGGGTAGTACCACAGACAGCACAATGCTCAGTATTGAAATCACGATAAACGGGATCACTAAAAACTTGCTGCGTCGTTTGATTATTTTTAAATAATCTTTAATGTCGGGCGCTTGATTTTCCACGCTATTTCACCTGATGGTTTATTTGGGGTTGATAAGAAAATTGCAGTTGAACAGTGTTGCCAAGGCTGGGTTGGGCGCTGCCTTGGAATTCTTGTTGCCGGTAGGTGTACGATAAGCCTAAGTTGATTTCAGGTGTCCATTTCCAGTTGATGTTGGGGCTAACAGAATAATACGTCCTGTTAAATTGACTGTTTTGTTGTCCGGTTACTTCACTCTTGGTATAGCCGGTCGAGAGCCCTGAAGTCCAGCGTTCGTTAATTGTGTAAGCAGTGTTAATGGATAACTGGGTTTGCGTTTGTAAGCCTTGAGAGGTAGGCATCTGGTTTTGCGATCCGGCAAGTGAAACCGAAGCTGTTTCAAAGGATTTTTGTATCGATGCGCTGTAGACCTGGCCAAAATTGCTTCTTTGCGTGGAAATAGTTTCGAATTGCTGTTGCAGAGTAGGGCTGCCGGTAACAGGGTCAAAAAAAACAGGAATGCCTTGTTGAGTGAAGCCAATAGGCAGCTGTGCAACCGTCGACTGCGACTTCGACTGCGAATAATTGATGCCGGTCGACACATAAGCGACCAGTTGCTGACTAAAACTATGTTGCCAGCCTAGCTGGGCAACATGATTGTAAGTGGTTTGATTTTGTATCTGCGTCTTATACAGCGAACTGGAAAGCGCCGCATTCAGCTGGTCGTGTTCCGTGTAG
This sequence comes from Methylobacter sp., assembly GCA_043729025.1. GTDB lineage: Bacteria > Pseudomonadota > Gammaproteobacteria > Methylococcales > Methylomonadaceae > Methylobacter_A. The sequence continues at coordinate 9,478 of JAYTLW010000166.1, read as the reverse complement.
AGATGGTTGAATATTGCCGACACCTGATGACTGTCATAATCGGAAAGAAAAATGTTGTTCTGATTTTTTTCGTAAGTCGCTTTATTGTAGGAATAGTTAAGCGATAAGGAATTTAGTTCGTCTAAAGAGTAAGTAATCGATGGTTCTAAACTCAGTTGTTTGCGCATAACTTGAGTAAACAGCAAGCCCGTTGTGTTAGCCTCGGTGTTTAATGAGGACTGGTTGTTATACGCACCTCCCAAACTCCACTGTAAGCGCTCGTTAGTATGTTGATAGTTAAGGTTAAACAGCTGCTCGTCGATGTTAAGATCGGACTGATTGTTGTAAAATAACTGATTCCAGGTGAAATTTGATTTTAACTCCCCATTGTCATGGCGTAAGCCGAAATTGACCCCGGGCGATAAGGTGCTGATCCAGTTGCCTTGCAGGGGTTCTTGACGCATGAACAAGTTGCTTTCATAGCGCTCATTGGAATTAAATACGGGTTCAAAAAAATACTCGCCTGCCTGGCAGCTTAGCGAGGCGCAGAGTGTTACCGGCACTAAGAAGCCTATGTTCATGTTGATTTACTGAGGTGATTAAAGCCCTGAATCAAGGCACAGTAACGGTATCGCCGGCTTCCAATATGATGTTTTGTTCAAGATTCTTACCTTTCAATACGTCATCGTATTCAAAAGGGAAGACTTTTATGTCATTGCCGACACGGCGCAGCACATTGATCGAATCGTCGTCTGCAAAAACCGTTAACCCGCCTGCCAAACTGAGAGCCTGCATGACATCGATCCGCCTGTTGGCGGGATATTGTCCGGGTTTATTGACTTTACCGATAACGAAAATAGTATTGCCGTTGTTTTGCAGCAGTTTAATATTGACCACGGGGTCGGCGATGTAAGCCGCCATTTTGTCGGTAATCGCCGCTTGAAGGGCGGATATGGGCTTGCCGGCCGCCATTAGAGTGCCCGCGAAAGGAAAGGTAACATTGCCGTCCGGCGCCACCAAAATTTGCTGTTGTTGTAAACCTTCTTCTTTCCAGACTGAAATCTCAACCTGATCACCGGGCGCTAGCAGGTAATTACCGATATCACCTTGTTGTTTTATAGCTGGTGCAGTGGGTTGCGGCTCGGCATAAGCGGATGCTGTGGTTAATGCCAGGAAAATAAATGTAAGTAGGTGTTTCAAAATAAGTCTCTTTTTATTAAAGATGTTGGCTAAGCTCTGGTTCCAGAGCGGCTATTTGGCTTGGAAAACAATTATAAAGATGAAATGTAACAGAAATAAGACAAGCAGCCGGGTGTGGAAAAAAATTGGAATGACGGGCAAAAAGGCCTGCTCTGTGCTTTAGGGCGGAGAGGATGTCTTAAGAGACGCGGAGGATGTTTAGTTTGTGAATAGCCTTAAAGTGTCATCAAGTTTTAATAATCCTAAACCATAATGGCCGCCCATTGTTCGAAGACATTTTTAGATAGTTGTTAACCCGCTACGGTTAAATTTCTACCTTGTCTAACAAGGGTTCTGAGATTCGAATGCACTCTTCCTTATTAATTAACACTGAAAATCATGCAGTTGTTAATTCTGTTTTTTTCCTAAATAACTTACTTAAATAATGAATCTGCTTTCCCACGACGACTTAACTATGCGGTTGAAAAAACCGACCACACTCTTAGTCATATGGATTTTTGCGCTGCTATTGCTCGGGTTTACCTTTAAAAGCAGTCTAAATGAAATGATGAAGACTTGGATAAATGTGGAGGAATACAGCCACGGTTTTTTCATACCCCTTATCAGCGTTTATTTTTTATGGATACGACGCAGAGAGTTAAACTTTGTTGAACAATTCAAGGAGGCATTGCCCGGATTGATCATAGTCATCATGGGTTTGGTCTTGTTTGTTTTAGGAGGCCTTGCAACTTTAAAAACCATCGAACACTATGCTTTTATAATTACGGTAACCGGGATGTTTACGCTTGCATTCGGTCTGCCGGGATTGCGTGTCGGAGCGATACCGCTGTTATTTCTGGTTTTCATGGTGCCACTGCCGCCGTTTATTCTGAATAACCTGTCTTCAAAATTGCAGCTGATTTCATCATGGCTAGGCGTCGAGTTTATTCGTGCCTGCGACATCATGGTTTATCTTGAGGGTAACGTCATTGATCTGGGCGGTTATAAATTACAGGTTGTTGAAGCCTGCAGCGGACTTCGTTACTTGTTTCCATTGGCTAGCCTTTCTTTTTTGTGCGCTTATTTGTTTAAAGGGCCTTTCTGGCAAAAAGCGCTGATTTTTCTTTCTTCAGCGCCGCTGACCATTTTTATGAACAGCTTCCGCATCGGTGTCATAGGCATCCTGGTGGATAACTGGGGAACTAAGATGGCGGAAGGCTTTTTGCATGATTTTGAAGGTTGGATTATCTTTTTGCTGTGTATGGTGTTGCTGTTTATGGAAATGTGGCTGTTGTCCAGGCTCAGTGGACGAAAGATTGCATTGAACGAGCTGGTTTTAATTCCCATGGAATGGTCAGGCAGCGCCAAACAGGCAAGTCCTGAAATCAGCTTCAACAAATCGATATTTGTGTTGTTATTACTACTGCTGGGTTCCGCCGGAGCTTCGCATTTTATACAGGGACGGGAAGATATTATTCCGGCGCGTAAGGCTTTTTTGAGCTTTCCATTACAGCTGGGAAAATGGCAGGGTCGCAATGACTATCTTAGTCAATACTATCTGGATGAGCTTAAATTAACAGACTATGTCATTATCAACTATACGCAGCCGGAATCGGGCGGTATTATTAATTTTTACAGCGCCTATTACCAGTCTCAGCGCAAAGGCGTTTCGGTGCATTCGCCCAAAGGCTGCATACCCGGTGATGGTTGGCAAATTGCCCAATTCGGACAAAACGTTTTTCCGGACATCAAGCTCGATGGCGTCGCCCTTCAGGTCAATCGGGCTGTTATTGAAAAAGGCGACAGCAGGCAGCTGGTTTATTACTGGTTTCAACAGCGTGGACGTATGATAACCAATGAATATAGGGTGAAATGGTACTTATTTTACGATGCCATTGCAATGAACCGTACTGACGGTTCATTGATAAGACTGGTAACCAGCGTTGGAACAGGCGAAGAGTTGAAAGGTGCAGATCAGCGTTTGCAATCTTTTATGAAAGATCTGATAACAAAAATGCCTGCTTATATACCCGGTAAATCAGTTTCCGCACAAATTTATTAGAAAGAAACAGCAGTGAATGTATTGGTAATATTCTATAACTAGTGAGCATGTTAAAACCAACAAGGAGCGATAGTGAGTAAAAAAGTAGCATTAATAACCGGCATAACAGGTCAAGACGGTTCCTATCTGGCCGAGTTTTTGCTTGAAAAAGGTTATGAAGTCCATGGTATCAAAAGGCGTTCGTCGCTATTTAATACGCAACGGGTCGATCATATCTATCAAGATCCGCACAGCAAAGATCCCAAGTTCTATCTGCATTACGGGGATTTAACCGACAGCTCCAACCTGACCCGCATCCTCCGCGAGACCCAGCCCGATGAAGTCTATAACCTGGGCGCCATGAGCCATGTCGCGGTGTCGTTTGAAGCGCCGGAATATACCGCCGATGTCGACGCCACCGGCACCTTGCGCCTGCTTGAAGCGATGCGCTTTCTGGGCATGGAAAAAACATCGCGCTTTTATCAGGCGTCCACGTCGGAATTGTACGGGCTGGTGCAGGAAACGCCGCAAACCGAAACCACGCCGTTTTACCCAAGATCGCCTTACGCGGTTGCCAAACTTTATGCCTATTGGATTACCGTCAATTACCGCGAGGCCTACGGCATGTACGCTTGTAACGGCATATTGTTCAACCATGAATCGCCGCGTCGCGGTGAAACTTTCGTCACCCGTAAAATCACTCGCGGTCTGTGCAATATAGCACTGGGCCTGGAGCGCTGCTTGTTCATGGGCAATATCGACTCGCACAGGGACTGGGGCCATGCCAAAGACTACGTGCGCATGCAATGGATGATGATGCAGCAAGACCAGCCCGAAGATTTTGTAATCGCCACCGGCGTGCAGTATTCGGTACGCCAGTTTATTGAAATATCCGCCAACGAACTCGGCATAACAATACACTGGGAAGGTGAGGGCGTTGCCGAAAAAGGCACTGTTGCGGCGATTGAGGGCGATAAGGCGCCGGGCTTGAAAATAGGGCAAAACATAGTCGCCATCGATCCGCGTTATTTCAGACCGGCGGAAGTTGAAACCTTGCTCGGCGATCCCAGCAAGGCCAAACAGAAACTGGGTTGGGTGCCGCAGATCACCTTGCAGGAAATGATCGCTGAGATGGTCGCTTTCGATTTGGATGAGGCCAGAAAGCACGCGCATTTAAAAGATCAAGGCTATAACGTCGCAGTCAGCCGGGAATGATCATGATGGATCAACGCAAGAAAATTTATGTGGCCGGGCACCGGGGCATGGTCGGTGCAGCGATCGTCAAGCAACTCACTGATGCCGGGTTTAACAACATTATCGTGCGCAGCCATGCCGAGCTGGACTTATGCGACCAGGCTGCGGTGCGCGGTTTTATGCAGCAGGAAAAACCCGAACAGGTCATTCTTGCGGCCGCCAAGGTGGGCGGCATACACGCCAATAATGTCTATCCGGCTGAGTTCATTTACCAAAACCTGATGATGGAAGCCAATGTCATACACCAGGCTTGGGCGGTGGGCTGTTATTCGTTATTATTTTTAGGCAGCTCCTGTATTTATCCGAAACTTGCGGCTCAGCCCATGCACGAGAGCGCTTTGCTGACAGGTGTTTTGGAAGCGACCAACGAGCCTTACGCCATTGCCAAAATCGCCGGCATCAAGCTGTGCGAATCCTATAACCGGCAATATGGCAGCGATTACCGTTCGGTGATGCCGACCAATCTGTACGGGCAACATGACAATTTTCATCTGGAAAATAGCCATGTGATTCCGGCCATGATCAGAAAGTTTCATGATGCCAAGACCCGCTTATTGCCTACCGTCACCCTCTGGGGAACCGGCCAAGCCAAACGCGAATTTCTGCACGTCGACGATATGGCCGCCGCCTGTCTGCATGTCATGGGCTTGAGTCAAGAGCATTACCAATCCTGCACCGAACCGATGCTTTCACACCTTAACGTGGGTACGGGTGTAGACGTGAGCATTGCCGAGCTGGCCGAAACCATCCGGCAGGTGGTGGGTTTTCAGGGCAAAATCACCTGGGACAGCAGCAAACCGGACGGCACGCCCAGAAAACTGATGGACACAGGTAAACTTAACGCACTGGGCTGGCAGCCGAAAATAGCGCTGAGCGAAGGCTTAGGCCTCACCTATCGCTGGTTTGTTGAGCATCAAGGTGAGTTTAAGGCCCAGTAGAACGCGCAGAATGCGGGCGAAGCCTGGGCTCCGCAATGATATTTCGCTCAGCCCAGCCGTATCGTTCTGCGCAGCTTAGCCATAACAAAATCGCGCAAAAATAACGCCAAAAATACCGGATTGGTAGCGCAATAGCGTTTGATTAAGCGCCGGTCTTGCAGCATTCTGTATAGCCATTCCAGCCCTGATTGTTGCATCCATGTCGGCGCTCGCCGCACATGACCGGAATGAAAATCAAACGCCGCACCCACGCCGATTTGCACAGGTACATGGATGCTAGCCAAATGCGCGGCTATCCACTTTTCCTGCTTGGGTGCGCCCATGCATACCCACAGAAAATCGGGTTGATGCCGATTAATCAAAGCAACCAACTGCTCATCTTCTTCATCTGACAAAGGCTGAAAAGACGGCGAGAGCCAATCGACGATGTTTACTCCAGGGAAACGCGACTGCATCGCGCTCACCAAATCGGTTAATACCTTTTCTTTACCGCCGAGAAAAAAATGCTTCCAGCCTTGTGAGCGACCCTGATCCAAGCACCGCAACATCAACTCCGGGCCGCAGACTCGTTCCTTAATACGTGCTCCACACACAGTCCGGGCATACCAAACCAGCGGCAAGCCATCCATCGTGATTAACGAATGGTTATTGATGTCCTTAAAATCCTGATCGGTCAGGCTGGTTACGACAGTATGAACATTGGCAGTACACACCTGATGCGATTCACGGGATGCGATCCATTGCTTGAATAATTCCAGGCTATACTGGTAATCAAGTACGGGGAAGTTTAAGCCCATAATGTTAATAGTGTCAGGGCATTGTCCGGGCTTGTTGTCTGGAAATTGAGTGTGCATTTGATAGTAAAGAGAGAATTTCATGAAATACAGCGCCGTTTGTTTCATTATAGCAAGCTTTTGTGTTGGCACCTCAGCCCTGGCGACCGATTATTACGTTAATCCTACAGGCGATGACTCATGGTCTGGCACTTTAAAACAGCCTAATTTACAACTCACCGACGGCCCGTTTAAAAGGCTTGAGCGAGCCAAACAGGCCATCAGAACGCTAAAACAAACAAATATTTTTAACGACAAAGTCACCGTTAACCTGGCCGCAGGACGTTATTATTTAAGCCAACCCTTGCGTTTTAATTTAATGGATTCCGGATTGCCGGGCAGGGAGATACTGTGGCAAGGCGAGCCGGGCGCAGAAGTGACCCTCAGCGGCGGTTTGCCTCTGACTTGTAAAGCACGCGATGCCAGGTATTGGGATTGCCCGCTTAAAAGACTGCCGGTCAGCCGCGCATTTTTTGATACCGGGCGCATAAAGGGTAACGCGCCAAAATTTGAATTTTTTGTTAATGATCAAAAACTGGCCTTAGCGCGTTGGCCTGATCAAGGCTGGGCGCACATTAAAATGCCGCTAGATCAAAACACGCAATTCTCGGTGATGGAGACATTGCCGACGTTCAGCGGCGATATTAAAGCCGCCCAAGTGCATATCTTTGCGGGCAATGATTGGTATGACCAATACCTCGGCATAGACTCAGTCAGTCAGTCGGCCAATGCCATCACCTTGGCGGCATCGACCGGTTTTGCGCTGGATAGCGGTCGGCGGTTTTATATTCAAAATCTGCCTTCTTTACTAAACGCGCCGGGCGAATGGATAACCGATGCTAGAACCAAAAAGATTAGCTTTATTCCACCGGCAGGCATAATCCCCAAATCGGCTATGCTGTCGTCCCTGCCTACTATCCTGATTGCAGATGGCGTCAATTATTTAAGCTTTAAAAATATGAGTTTTCAGCACAGTACCGGCACTGCAATCACCGTCAATAATTCTAATCACGTTGTTATGGATCAATTGAATGTTAGCAACATCGGCGGCAAAGGGCTTGAAATAAACGGCGGCCAAGATGTACGCTTGAGCAACAGCAAAATCCATCACACCGGTGCCGAGGGTGTTGATGTTTCCGGCGGTGATAGCAATACCCTGGAAGCTTCCGGTCATGTTATCCACAATAATCACATCCATCACATGGGCACAGTGATATTGACCTACTCACCGGGCATTCGGCTGTCAGGTGTGGGCACTCAAGTTATCCATAACTTGTTGGAGCAGGGCGCCGGTACCGCTGTCCTGATTACAGGCAATGAGCACCTGATTGAAAAAAACGAACTGCATCATTTTTGTATGCAGGCTTCAGATTGCGGAGCAGTTTACACGGGCCGCGACTGGTCATGGCGGGGTAACATCATTCGCAACAACTACATTCATGACATCATCGGCTACGGCATGAAAAGCGTGGATCTGAGCAAAGACCAAGCGAACTATCAATCACCCGGAGGCGCTGTCGGCGTTTATCTGGACGATGGCGCCAGCGGTTTTGAGGTGAGCGGCAACATTTTTGAAAATGCCGGATCTATGGCCCTGCAAGTGGGCGGTGGACGAGACAACAAAATACTCAACAACTACTTTAAAACCAGCGAATACGCCATTTTATTGGATGATCGCTGGCCGACTTATGATTGGAATCAAAATCAGAAAAATCTTGATGCCTCGCCCTATAGAACACCACTCTGGCAGCAGAAATATCCGGAGCTGGCGGCTCCTATGCGTCATAAAACCTGGCCCGAAGGCAATAGGATAGAGCGCAATGTCATTGTTACCACTAAGCCTGGCGGTTTAGTGCTGCGCTATTTTGTGCCCATAGACGCCACGGTGATTGCTAATAATTTAATCTGGTCAACCACGGGTAATCCGACTGTCGATTATAAGGTGCTGGAGCTGAATAAGAACGTGGGGGGAGCTGCTTGGTCGCAATGGACAGAGGAAAAAATCGAACAAAACAGTATCGTGACCGACCCTTGCGTGACCATCAGTAACAAAAAAATGACCACCTGCCCAGGTTCGCCGGTCAATGATATGGGCTTTAACCCCATACCTGCTGATATAGGCTTGATTCAATAACCAGCTTGAGAATACTCAACCCTCGCCAAACTAAAGAGAGCTCTCAAGTTTCGTCTTAAGCCAATGTCCGGGCATCTAGGAATGGCCCTGATATAGCGGGCATAGGGAGCGATGCCGCTAAGCGAGTTTGTCATCAAGCTGCAACAAATCATGCTTATACTGATAATACAGCAGGGTATGCATCACCCTCATCTTAGTCAACCATAGCAATGAACCGAGCACGTTATAAAGGATTTATTCGTCCACTGCATTCCAAACTACAGTCCTTAGCCCGTACCCTTGACGGTGTTTTGGTTGTGGCTTCATTGTATGTCTCGTTAAACCGCTACAATCTTCCCCTCGATCATGAATATTTGTTGCCGTGTCTTATAGCCGCCGCACTGTTCGGTATTTTTGCCGAAAACAACGAGCTTTATCACGGCTGGCGCGGGGCACCCATGTTCGATGAGGCTCTGCGCATACTGTTTTCTTGGCTGGGGGCTTTTGCCTTATTGATCAGCGGCGTTTATCTTTATAACCCCGACTACAGTTATTCATTAGAAGTCATCGAATTATGGCTGCCGCTTGCTCCTATCAGCATCATCCTGACCCACTCCATCAAACGCGGCTGCTTATCTTATTTAAGGCAACATGGATTTAACATCAGGACTTACGCCATCCTCGGCGCCAATCCCTTAGGCCAGAGACTTAAAATGGGCTTATCAGAAATGCCTTGGTTGGGTTACAAATTTATCGGCTTTTTTGATGACCGTGCTGAATGCGAAGGCCGGCGCATTGGTCACAAAAAAATCGGCGATATAGCGGGGGGCTTTCAACAGCTGCTTGATCAATCGAAAAAAGGTGAGATCGACCATATCTACATCACTCTGCCCTTGTGCGCGGAAAAACGTATCGGCATGCTAATTCAGCAACTGGCCGACAGCACCGTGTCGGTTAACATCGTGCCCGATTTTTTTACCTTTAACCTGATCCAATCCAAATGGACCAACGTGCAAGGCATACCCGTGGTCAGTGTTTTCGACACCCCGTTCAATGCTCTCGATGGCATCGCAAAGCGTATTGAAGACCTGGTGCTGTGCATGATTATATTGCCGATTATCGCCATTCCTATGCTTATCAT
>JAYTLW010000165.1:0-7402 GCA_043729025.1 Methylobacter sp. | reverse complement strand
GCCCTGGTGGCCATTTTGATGCTGCCCGTCGGCTTGGCTGTAGCCTTTATCGTCATGCAGGCGCTGGGCATGAATTCCAATATTATGAGTTTAGGCGGTATCGCCATCGCTATCGGCGCGATGGTTGATGCCGCCATCGTCATGATCGAGAATGCCCATAAACACCTGGAACGCGATTCCGGGCGTCTGCCGCGCGCCGAAATATTGCTCAATGCCTGCAAGGAAGTCGGCCCGCCGCTGTTTTTCAGTCTGGCTGTAATCACAGTTTCGTTCCTGCCTGTGTTTGCGCTGGAAGCGCAGGAAGGCCGGTTATTTCATCCTTTGGCCTATACCAAGACCTTTGCGATGGCGGGCGCGGCGCTGCTGTCGGTGACGCTGGTTCCGGTATTGATGTCATTGTTCGTGCGCGGAAAAATTCCTCCGGAACAACGCAATCCTATCAACCGGGTTTTGATCCGGATGTATCGCCCGGTCATCGCCTTAGTCATGCGCTACAAAAAGCTGACTCTGGTAAGCGCACTGCTTATACTGGGCGCAAGCTGGTATCCGGCCTCGCGCTTGGGCGGCGAATTCATGCCGACCTTGAATGAAGGCACCTTGTTATTCATGCCGCTGACCCTGCCGGGCTTGTCCCCGACCAAGGCCGCCGAATTGCTGCAAACCCAGGATCGCATCATCAAGGCTTTTCCCGAAGTCGAATCGGTGTTCGGTAAAGCCGGGCGAGCGCTGACCGCCACGGATCCGGCGCCTCTGGAAATGTCCGAAACGCTGATTAACCTGAAACCGGAATCGGCTTGGCGGCCCGGTATGACCATCGACAAGCTCATAGCCGAGATGGATCAGGCGCTGCAAATCCCCGGCGTCAGCAACTCATGGACGATGCCGATCAAAAATCGCATCGATATGCTGGCAACCGGTATCCGTACGCCTATCGGCATTAAGCTGTTCGGCAAGGATCTGGCGGTAATGGAGCATCTGGCGCAAGAGATCGAGCAAGTCGTCAAGACTGTCCCCGGCACCACCAGCGCCTATGCCGAGCGTATTACCGGCGGCTATTATCTGAATATCACCCCGAATTACGAAGCGTTGGCGCGTTATGGATTATTGGTCGGCGATGTGCAGGACATTATCGCCACCGCGATCGGCGGTGAAACCGTGACCACAATGGTGGAAGGACGCGAGCGTTTCGCTGTCATCGTTCGTTATCCTCGCGAATTGCGCGACAGTCCCGAAGCCATTGCTGTACATGTGTTGGTTCCGACACCGGGCGGGGCGATGATCCCTTTGGGTCAATTAACCGAACTCAGTTTGGACAAGGGCCCTGCATCTATACGCACCGAGAACGCCTTGCTGTCCGCTAATATTTATGTCGACATGCGCGGTCGCGACATCGAAGGTTATGTGCACGACGCCAAACAGGCGGTGCAGCAAGCGGTCAAACTGCCAGCGGGCTACACCATCGCCTGGAGCGGCCAGTTCGAATACATGGAGCGGGCCAAACAGCGATTGCAACGGGTCGTGCCGCTCACGCTGGGCATCATTTTCGTGTTGCTTTATCTTAACTTCGGGCGTTTGACCGAAACTTTTATCGTCATGTTGTCGGTGCCGTTTGCGCTGATCGGCGGCGTCTGGCTGCTGTGGTTGCTGGATTACAACGCTAGCGTGGCGGTCGGCGTCGGTTTCATCGCCCTGGCCGGAGTTGCCGCTGAAACCGGCGTAGTGATGCTGATTTATCTGGATCAGGCCTATAGGGAAAAGCAGCGGCAATGTCTGGAAGAACAGCGGGATTTCACTGAAGCCGATCTTTATACCGCGTTGATGACCGGCGCGGCGGAACGGTTGCGACCAAAAATAATGACCGTCACCGCGATCATGGCCGGACTGTTGCCTATTTTATGGAGCGCAGGTACCGGTTCGGAAGTCATGCGTCGCATTGCCGCGCCAATGGTGGGAGGCATGGTGTCATCGACACTGTTGACCTTGATCGTCATTCCGGCGCTTTATGCCCTGTGTAAGCAATATGCCCTCACTAAACAGTTCCGCTAACAATCGATAGTTCTACGCTGTTTATTGGGTTAGCTCAGCGCCGGGCCGCATCGCTTTTTGCCGTTGCCGGCCTTCCTTTCTGGCATGTTCTTGCTGTTGTATGGCTTGAACGTCCTGTCGTGCTTGCTCGGCCTGTTGCCGTTGCGCCTCCATGCGTTGCTGGCTTTGCCGTTCTTGTTGGCGCGCGGTTTCCTGTTGCTGTAAGGCTTGAGCGTCCTGTCGTGCTTGCTCGGCCTGTTGGCGCTGTGTTTTCATTTGCTGCTGGCTTTGCCGTTCTTGTTGGCGCGCGGCTTCCTGTTGCTGCACGGCTTGAGCGTCCCGTCGTGCTTGCTCGGCCTGTTGGCGCTGTGCTTCCATGTGCTGTTGTTTTTGCAGTTCTTGTTGGCGTGCGGCTTCTTGTTGCTGCACGGCTTGAGCGTCTGGGCTTGCATGCTCAAGAATTTGCGGCTGGTTTTGCGCTTTAAGATGGCGCGGTAAATTTTCTGCGTTCCGCTGATCCGCTACCGGCGCTGGTAATGGCTGAACGTCATGTGCTTCCAAGGGTTGCGATTGATTTTGCAGGGGCGGCAGTGCTGCGGCGTCTTTCGACACAGGCTGCCGGTCGTTTGATTTAACGCCATCAGTTTGCGCTGGAACCTTGACTGTCGGCTGTGCTTCAGAAGCTTGCTGATCAGGAGCCCGAGACTGTTGACGCCGATCGACTTTATGCTCTTTATTTTGCGCATCGGCATCAACAGGGCTTGGAACTTGCGATGTTTCAGGTTGTGACGGAATTCCCCTGCCGTGTGCTGCCGGTACCGGCTTTAGCCGTTCTGGCTGAGGGTTGGGGGAATGAGCGGACGTCCTTGCTAGCCGCCCGGGCATTCTGGGTTCTTGATTGCCGGGTAGCCGTGAGGTAGATAATGCTGTCCCGGTTCCATCCGCGATTTTTCCATCCAGTTGTCTTGCCAGCTCTTCATGATGGTGAATTTCCTCGGGTGTAGGCCCTGCCATAGGCAAGCGGATAATAGTAGGCCGACCTTCACCATGTTCAGCCCTATGAATATCCAAGCGGTCACGCACTTTAGGCGAAACAGATATGATCGGTTTACGAGTACTTGCTTCGATCTGTTTGACCGGCACGCCCTGATTGACAATTGTGTTGTTAATCAGGGTGATATTTCGGCTGTGATCCGTCGCATTCATAATTTGCCGATTCCGGTTCGACGGAAATATATGTCTGTTCAAGTGTCGATGGCTAAGGTCATATTCACGCACCGCCACCCAGCAATCCCAACTCAAATCACGCTCATAATTAAAATAACTGATATTTAGGCCGATGCCGGGTTGCCATATGACATTCGGCGGCATAGGTGCCCAGGCGGCATAACCTCCGCCCGAACGCCAAAATACCCAGGCAGGCGCCCAGGTTTGACCCGGCACCCACAACCAGCCATACCAGTTATCCCATGCCCAGCGTCCATAATGAAAAGGCGCCCATCCCCAGGGTTCATTCGCAACCCACAGCCAGCCGTAATCATCGGTGTGCGCCCAGTATCCGTCCGTATAAGGTCGCCAGTCCTGCGCCACATCATGCGGATACCAAACCTGACCGTAAGTCGGGTGGTTTACCCACTCGCCGTAGGGCGCCAGGGCATCATAAAAAACATTGATTCTGGGGTTGGCCTGAACCTGAGTGATAAAACCTGTATACAGCAGCATGGCTAATACCAGTGCAATTTTTACAAATCGGGAGCGTATGCGCATTTTGATGACCCTGTCAGCGTGTTGAATCTGAACAGATACTATGTCCTGCAAGCTGAATAAGGGCTTAATAAATAAGGGTCATCCAAAATTACAGCCATACAACTCGAACATTGCGCGTTTAGCAGAGGGTTTAGTTTTTGCCGTTTGAATCGATATGAAGTGGCTGATGCAATTCAGTAAGGCAATTACCCTATCCGCATTACCTAACGTTTTAGCTAATTCGTCCAATAGGGATCGATTGCTGATGTTCAGTGAAGTTTTGCTATGCCTCTAAAAACTCCCGGAGGGTTCAGGTCTGCAATGTCGGCATTATTCTGCTTTCAGGCGGCGTTTGTATCTGTAAAAGGCTCGCAGTCCCAAGAAATGCAAACGGTTCCTGATATTCGAGCAACCGGTTGCCCTCTCGCTTTGAGCTTTAAGGGTGTCGTAGAGCTTAAAGGCTTGCTGTGTCAGTTCTTTAGTGGTCATAGCGGCAATTCTCCAGTTTAAAAAAAGTCTAAAGTTGAATATCAATTTGTAAAAGTTAAGCGCGGGTAGATGATCGGAGTGGTTTGGTAAAAAACCTGATGTTTTTTATTATAGCAGTTCCAATGAGTTACGCCGGGCCTTAAAAAATTAAGACTGCGAAACATCGGTAATAATTTATCATCCGTTGAGTGCGTGGGATCAACGGGGTTGATATAATGAATTAATGAGAGTCGTTGATTTTGTAGTGCAAGAATGGAACGCCTGGGCGCCCGGGCTGAGCAGTCATCAGGATTGGCACGACTGGTTGTCGCATCAGGCCTTTGCTCCGCCGGAAAAAGCAGCTTTGCCGACTACGACGCCGAAGATACTCCAGCGCAGATTAAGTCCCTTAGGCCGGGCGGTTTTTAATGTCGCGGCACCTTGTCTTCATAACGGTAGACCATTGCCCGTAATCTTCAGCTCCGCCCATGGCGAAGTGAATAAGTCATTAGAGATGCTTAAAAGCATGCAACGTGGCGAGGAAGTTTCGCCTACTGCTTTTAGTTTGTCGGTTCATAACGCGATAGCGGGATTGTTTTCTATAGCTTATGACTGTCGTCAGGAAATTACCGTAATTGCGCCGGGCCAGGAGGGCATTGCCCCGGCATTTATCGAGGCGCTGGGGGTGTTGCAGGAACGCTCTAACGATGAGGTGCTGATGGTTTTGTATGATGAACCGCTGGCGGATTTTTACCCGTCGCTGCCGTTTGCGCTTAATGCGCCTGCCATGTGTGCGTTGGCATTAAAAATTTCCTTAACCGGGAGTGGCATGCCGTTGCGATTTTGCAGATCGCCTGAGCTCCGAGATGATGGCGAGCAGGCTTTGCAGATACTCGCTTTTTTGAAGTTTCTGGTTGGGGACGATAAATCGTTAGCGCTGGGCAATCATAGGCATAGCTGGGCATGGCACAAAATATAGCGGCAAAATTCGGCTATGGCTGGCGCCTATTGGCGACAGGAATAAGTTTTTTTTGTTTTGGCGCGGGCGGTTTAATGCTGTGGGTATTGGTGTTTCCGCTATTGTCTCTGCTGCCCGGCAAGCCGCAGCAGAGGGTAGCTCGTGGCCAAAAGACGGTCTCTTACAGTTTTTATCTGTTCATCGCATTGATGCACAGGCTGGGGGTGATGACTTACGACATAGTGGGTTTGGACAAGCTTAATCGCGCCGGACAGTTGATCATCGCCAATCATCCGACGCTGGTTGATATTGTTTTTTTGATCAGCCGAGTCAAACAGGCCAGCTGTATAGTCAAAGCCCGGCTGTGGCATAATCCGTTCATGCGCGGGCCGATAGTCAATGCGGGATATATCAGCAATGGCGATCCCGAGCTGATGATAGCCGAGTGCGTCGCCTGGCTACGCTCGGGCGGATCAATGATTATTTTTCCGGAAGGGACTCGGTCGCTACCGGGGCAGCCGTATCGTTTTCAACGGGGCGCGGCAGCCATTGCCTTGCAGGCGAATGCCAAGGTGACGCCAGTGACATTGAGCTGTTATCCCAGCACCTTAACCAAGGCCGAGCGTTGGTATCAAATCCCTGAGCGCCGCTTTCATTTGACCCTGCATGTCGGCGATGATATTGCGCTGGATGATTTTTCCGGCATCCGTCCGCAGTCGGTGGGTGTACGTCGGTTTACACGCTATTTGCAAGATTACTTTACTCAACAGAGAGAACTTTATAAGCACGATGGAAAATGAATTAAAACAACTGATTATCGATACGCTGGATCTGGAAGACATCAGTGTGGCCGATATAGACAGCCATGCCTCCTTGTTTAATGACGGTTTGGGCCTGGATTCCATCGATGCGCTGGAATTGGGTTTGGCCATTCGCAAAAAATACCAGGTAAGGGTCGATGCCGATAAAGAAGACGTGGTGAAGATTTTCACTTCGGTTTCGACCTTGGCTGAATACATAACCGCGCAGTTGAGGCAATTATGATAAAAGAGCGCGAAGAGATTCTAACGGCTATTAAGAATATTATGGTCGAGTTGTTCGAGATCGACGAACAGGCCATTACCCTGGAGGCGCGGTTGTACGAAGACCTTGATTTCGACAGCATTGATGCGGTGGATATGATCGTCAGGCTTAAAGAAATGACCGGCAAGGCGATTAAGGCCGAAGATTTTAAAGCAACCCGCACCATAGGCGATGTGGTTGAAGCCGTCTACAAAATGCTTAACAGCTAAGATGCGTTTGCTAGTAAACAGCGTGATGGCTTTATCGACATTGCTATACCCGTTTGCGGTTTATTTTGGCAGCGGTTATTTTGAGCCCTGGAAAATGGCTGCCTTATTGATTGCGCTATTGCTGGTGAGATTTACCATCAGTTATTCCCGTAAACACTGGAGCACCCCGTTATTGCTGGCCGGCATCGGCTATTGCCTATTTGCGATGTGGAGCAATCAGCTAGTAGCCTTGCGCTTTTATCCGGTGCTCGTCAATGCGTTGATGTTGCTGATATTCGGCTGGAGCCTGTTTTCGCCGCCCAGTCTGATCGAGCGTCTGGCGCGCTTACAACATCCCGATTTGCCGCCGCAAGGCGTTATTTATACCCGCCGGGTGACGCAACTTTGGTGCGGATTTTTTATCATCAATGGCGCTCTAGCATGGGTGACGGCGCTCTGGGCCAGTCTGGAAATCTGGAGCTTGTACAATGGCCTGATTGCTTACCTGTTGATGGGTATTTTATTTGCCGCCGAATATTGGGTCAGGATCAGAACCCAGCAGTATGTTAACTGAACTGTCCCATTGTTTACTGGGCGCAAGGCCCTCAGATACAGCTGTTGCCTATCATTGCGGCCGGTATTATTCGGCCGAGCAATTTGCCGATTCGGTTAAAACCTGGGTCGATAAACTGCAAGCGCAACCGTTTCAGCGCTATGCCTTGTACACCGAGGACGCCTATCCTTTTGCGGTGTTATTGTTTGCGTTGTTACATGCTGGTAAACACATCTGGATTCCCGGCAATAATCGCCCAGGCCTTGCCGAGCAATTAGCGCAAGACTGTCAGTTGTTGGGAGATTGGCAAAATGGCGAGTGTTTTGATTACTATTTGCAAGCACCGGATAGTTCCAGCCGGTGTTTATCGCCGTTAAATCC
>JAYTLW010000164.1:0-1836 GCA_043729025.1 Methylobacter sp. | reverse complement strand
CCCCCACAGCGATCCCGGCCGTAACCGTGGGAACGATACATTACAGATTTCGTCAGTGAGACCAAAAATGCAATCGCAAAAAAACCATCCCCGACTGTTCAGTTTCGAATTTTACCCCCCCAAAACCGAAGAAGGTGCGCTTAATTTGCAAGTTGTTCATAGCAAACTTGCCAAACTTAATCCCGACTTTTTTTCCGTGACCTTCGGCGCGGGTGGCTCGACCCGTGATAAAACCTTCACCACGGTCATCGACATTCAGGCCAAAGGCATCGCCGCTGCGCCCCATTTATCCTGTGTCGCCTCGACCAAAGCCAATATTCGCGCGATTCTGAAAGACTATCAGAATCATGGTATTACTAAAATTGTCGCGTTAAGAGGCGATTTGCCTTCCGGCATGATGTCGGCCGGAGAATTTCGCTATGCCAATGAGCTGGTCGAATTTATTCGCCAGGAAACCGGCGATCATTTTCAGATTCATGTAGCCGCTTACCCGGAAGTCCATCCGCAAGCCGCCAGCGGCGTAGAAGATTTTAAAAACTTCCAGCGCAAAGTGGCGGCGGGCGCCGATGCGGTGATTACCCAGTATTTTTACAATGCCGAAGCGTATTTTCATTTTGTCGATGCCTGCGAAAAACAGGGCATAACAATTCCTATCGTGCCCGGCATTATGCCGATTACCCAATATTCACAACTGTTCCGCTTTTCGGAAATGTGCGGCGCGGATATTCCCCGCTGGCTGCGCAAACGCCTGGAAAGTTTTGGTGATGATAAGGAAGCGATACAAGCATTCGGCCTGGAGGTGGTCAGCAAGCTGTGCCAACGGTTGCTGGAGGGCGGCGCGCCGGGCTTGCATTTTTATACGATGAACCAATCCGCGCCCACCTTGGCGATTTTGGATAATTTGCAGATCAAGTCCCAAGACTAACGCCATTCATCAGGCATAAAGAAGCTTTAGCCTATGTCGTCAAACCAATCAATTTCCGACCGCGATCTCTCCATTTTGTGGCATCCCTGCACTCAAATGAAAGATCACGAGACTTTCCCGATTATCCCGATCAAAAAAGGGCAGGGTATTTGGCTGGAAGATTTCGACGGCAATCGCTACGTTGATGCGATCAGCTCATGGTGGGTGAATTTATTTGGGCATGCCAATCCGATAATCAATGCCGCATTAAAAGACCAGCTCGATACCCTGGAGCAGGTAATTTTTGCCGGATTTACCCATGAATCCGCAGTCAAACTGGCGGAGAAACTGGTTGCAATAACGCCGCAAGGATTAAGCCGCTGTTTTTATGCCGACAACGGCTCGGCGGCGGTAGAAGTCGCGCTCAAGATGAGTTTTCATTATTGGCGCAACCTTGGTCAAGCTCAAAAAACCAAATTCATCACCCTGGAAAACAGTTATCACGGCGAAACTTTAGGCGCGTTAGCCGTCGGCAATGTGCCGCTTTATAAGGAAACCTACGCGCCCTTATTGATGGACGTCATCACCGTGCCCAGCCCGGACTGTTATCATCGTGAACCCGGCGAATCCTGGGTGGATTATTCCACCCGCCGATTTATGCTGATGGAGCAGGCGCTGCAGCAACACAGCAATACGGTTTGCGCCGTCATCATCGAGCCTTTGGTGCAATGCGCAGGCAGCATGCGCATGTATGATCCGCTTTATTTAACCTTGCTGCGCGCGGCTTGCGACAAATACAACGTGCATTTAATCGCCGATGAAATCGCGGTCGGGTTCGGGCGCACCGGGACGTTATTTGCCTGTGAACAGGCGGCGATCAGCCCCGATTTTATGTGTTTGTCCAAAGGCTTAACCGGCGGCTATTTGCCGTT
>JAYTLW010000163.1:0-1630 GCA_043729025.1 Methylobacter sp. | reverse complement strand
GCCGCGTGTTGCCATCGCTGCTCGCCGATACTGTAGGCCCGCAGGTCACCCACGGCTTCAATGCCCAGTTGACTGGCTAGAGCATTAATTACCGAGGTAGGTACTGCCAACGGGTCGTCCAGGAAAGTGCCCAAGTAGCGAACTGTGCAAAGCTGAACGGCAAAACCGAACCGGTTGTAGTCGCCGCGTTTCTTGGCAATCAGCGCATGATCAGCATCATCAAGATGAAAGTAACGGGCCAAATCCTGGGGCGATAAAGCTACGCTGTAGCGGCCGTAGTTCTCACGCTGTTCGTTGGATAGGAAGCTGACCGGCATTTATTTTTCCTTGGAGGCTATTTTTCTTTCTCATGTTAGGTGCTGGTTTTATGGTTTGCCCATATTCGCTTGACCTGGCTTTCGCTACACCCGGCCAGCTCAGATGTCCGTTTGATAGAATGGCCGGCTCCACGTAGCGCAACGATGCGCTGATGAGTTATGGTATCAGGTATGCGACCAGTGTACTTGCCAGCAACTTTGGCAAGCTGAACACCCTGGCGCTGTCGCTCGCGGCGAGTCTCATAGTCATCACGCGTCATTTGCAGGGCCAGTTTGAGCAATAGTTCCTGTATCGACTCCAGAACGATTTTGGCTACACCGTCGGCCTCAGCCGCGAAGTCAGACAAATCTACCAGCCCCGGCACAGCCAGCCTCGCCCCCTTGGATCGAATCGATCCGACCAATTGCTCGGCTTCGGCCAAAGGGAGCCGACTGATGCGGTCGATTTTCTCGGCCACTACCACTTCGCCCGGTTGCAGATCAGCAATCATTCGTAACAACTCGGGACGATCCGCTCGTGCACCTGATGCTTTTTCACGGTAAATGCCGGCGATGTAATAACCTTCCTCTCGCGCACTATGCACAATGTCGGTTTGGCGGGTAAGGTCTTGTTCTTCAGTACTGACGCGGAGGTAGATACGAGCGACTTTCATGGGGTAGACAAAATGGGTATACTGAAATTGGCTAACTATAAATCATGTGGCCAATAATGAAAAATACAATGTAATTTGGCTACTTTCTAATTGCCCATCTATATTGGCTATGTGTTGGGACAATGTGACTTCAAACGATGCGAATTCCGATAAAAACCTCTTTATCCTGTCAAAGCCCCTTTTTGCGACTCAGATTTGAACACTGCTGACACTGGCTTTGAAAAGTTACAATGCTATTCCTATTTACATGCTATTCTTTGCGTATCTTTTTTGATACACTGTAAATATGACGCCAATACTTTCTGTTAATTTTTTTGCAACTGAAGCAGGTAGCGAACCCGTTAGAGAATGGTTAAAAGATTTATCTGCTCAAGATAGAAAAACTATTGGCGAAGATATTAAAACGGTGCAATTCGGTTGGCCTCTTGGTATGCCGTTAGTCGATCACATTGAAGGCGACATTTGGGAAGTCAGAATTAAGCTTGATAATCGGATAGCGCGAGTTCTGTTTGTAATCGTCAACAAAACAATGATTCTGCTGCATGGCTTTATCAAGAAAGATCAAAAAACACCGAAGCCAGAGCTTGATTTGGCAAAACAAAGATTGAAGACCTTGCGGGGGAAAAGATGAATAATCAACACAAAGAAAACCTTCATATT
>JAYTLW010000162.1:0-22188 GCA_043729025.1 Methylobacter sp. | reverse complement strand
ATCAATATCGATAGCAAAAAAACCGTAGCCGTACCCTTATCCGCGCATGTTAAACAGACAGTAGAACAGTATTTTTTGCATTTGAATGGTCATGACGCGGTAGGTCTGCATGCGATGGTCATCAGCGAAGTCGAAAAGCCGTTATTGCAAGCGACACTGGAACATTCCGGCCACAACCAAACCAAAGCGGCCAAAGCGCTGGGCTTGAGCCGCAGCACCTTACGCAAAAAACTGGACTATTACGGACTATCCTAATATCCGAACAAGGCAGGTTTTAACCGCCTACTCAAGCCCCCCTTTCATTGAAGAGATCTGCATGAACAAAAAAGTCACGCGCGCGCTAGTCAGCGTATCCGATAAATCCGCTATCGTGGATTTGTGCCTGGAGCTCCATCGATTAGGCATCGAGATTCTGTCTACCGGCGGCACCGCCAAGGTACTGGCCGCAAATAACATTCCGGCAACCGAGGTTTCCGATTACACCGGTTTCCCGGAAATGATGGACGGCAGGGTTAAGACTTTGCACCCTAAAGTCCACGGCGGCATCTTGGCTCGCCGAGGCATAGATGATGCGGTGATGGCCGCGAACGGCATTAATCCTATCGATATGGTGGTGGTCAACCTGTATCCCTTCGAACAGACTATCGCCAATCCGGCCTGCGATCTAGCTACGGCCGTCGAAAACATCGACATCGGCGGCCCGACCATGATCCGCGCCGCCGCCAAGAATCATGCCGATGTCGCGGTGATCGTCGATCCGACCGATTACGCATCGGTTATTGCCGAACTGAAAAATAATAACAGCAGCCTTTCCGGGCAAACCCGTTTCAATCTGGCTTTAAAAAGCTTCGAGCATACGGCGCGTTACGACACCGCGATTGCAACTTATCTGAGCAATATAAGCGGCACTCAATTCCCGGAAACGCTGAACTTACAGTTTTATCATCATCAGTCCCTGCGCTATGGCGAAAATCCGCATCAAAACGCGGCTTTTTACCGGGAAAAAACTCCGGCCAGCGGTACGATTGCCGCCGCCAGACAGCTGCAAGGCAAAGAATTGTCCTATAACAACATTGCCGATGCCGATGCCGCGCTGGAATGCCTTAAAGCATTTGACGACCGGCCCACCTGCGTAATAGTCAAACACGCCAACCCCTGCGGCGTAGCCCAGGCTGACAACTTGCTTGCCGCCTACGACAAGGCTTATGCAACCGACCCGACCTCGGCATTCGGTGGCATTATCGCGTTTAACCGGGAACTGGACGAACAAACCGCCGCCGAAATTATCAAACGCCAATTTGTCGAAGTCATTATTGCACCGTCCGTCAGCCTAACTGCGCAAACTGTGTTAACTGAAAAACAAAATGTGCGGGTGCTGGAATGCGGCCTCTGGAACAGCAATCGCCGGGCCTGTTCCAGACAGGCCCGTGGCATACACACCATCCCTGGCGATAATCCAGCGTCGCTCGATTTCAAGCGCGTTGCAGGCGGCTTGCTGGTTCAGGACAAGGACATCGGCGAAATCAGCGCATCCGACCACTTCGACAGGCCTGTCCTGAACGTAGCCGAAGGGCTCAGGGCAGGCATCAAAATCGTCAGCAAACGCGCCCCGACCGAACAGGAGATGGCCGATTTATTGTTTGCCTGGAAAGTCGCCAAATTCGTCAAGTCCAATGCGATTGTGTACTGCAAAAACGGCCAGACTATCGGCGTAGGCGCGGGACAAATGAGCAGGGTCTATTCTGCCAGAATCGCCGGTATCAAAGCCGCTGATGCGGGTTTGGATGTTCCGGGTTCAGCCATGGCTTCAGATGCATTTTTCCCGTTCAGGGACGGCATAGATTCCGCCGCCGAAGCAGGCATCACCGCAGTCATTCAACCCGGCGGCTCGATGCGCGATAATGAAGTCATTGCCGCCGCCGACGAAAACAACATCGCCATGGTATTTACCGGCATGCGTCATTTCAGGCATTAATTAACTGTAGGGGCGACTTCAGTCGCCCTTTAAACACACTGGGCGACTAAAGTCGCCCCTACAGAACACGAGAATCACCATGAAAATCCTTATCGTCGGCAGCGGCGGCCGTGAACACGCCCTCGCCTGGAAAGCCAAGCAATCATCAAAAGTCGACCGGGTGTATGTCGCGCCCGGCAATGCCGGTACCGCGCTGGAACCGTCAGTTGAAAATATAGATATTGCTGTCGACGATATTGCCGCGCTGCTGGCATTCGCCCAACGTGAGGCTATAGACCTGACCATCATCGGCCCGGAAATCCCGTTGGTTTTGGGCATCGTCGATCGCTTTCAAAACGCCGGCCTCAAGTGCTTTGGTCCTACCGAAAAAGCCGCGCAACTGGAAGGCTCGAAGACTTTTTGCAAAGACTTCATGATTCGCCACAACATTCCAACCGCCGCTTTCCAATCCTTTACCGACCAACAGCCGGCCATCGCCTATATCCGGCAACAAGGCGCGCCGATTGTGGTCAAGGCCGACGGCCTGGCGGCAGGCAAAGGCGTCATTGTCGCCCAAAGCGAACAGGAAGCGATAGCCGCCGTCGAGGATATGTTATCCGGCAATGTGTTCGGTGCAGCCGGCAATCGGGTCGTCATCGAAGAGTTTCTAACCGGTGAGGAAGCCAGCTTTATTGTCATAGCCGACGGCACACACGCCTTGCCTATGGCGACCTCCCAGGATCATAAAGCCCGAGATAACGGCGATAAAGGCCCTAACACCGGCGGCATGGGCGCTTATTCTCCTGCTCCCGTCGTTACCCCTGAAATACACGATAAGGTCATGCGCGACGTGATCGAACCGACCTTAAAAGGCATGGCGGAAGACGGACTGCCCTATACCGGCTTTCTGTACGCCGGTTTGATGATTACGCCCGACGGCTCCATTAAAGTGCTGGAATACAACTGCCGCTTCGGCGATCCTGAAACACAGCCGATCATGATGCGCTTGAACAGCGATTTGGTAGAGCTTGTCGAAGCCGCTCTGGCTGGAAGTCTCGACAAAACCACCAGCGACTGGGACGAACGCGCCGCCTTAGGCGTGGTTTTAGCAGCGGGCGGTTATCCCGATGCCTATCAAAAAGGTGCGGTCATTTCCGGCTTGCCTAGCGAGGAACACAAAGACAGCAAAGTGTTTCATGCAGCCACCCAACAAGTCGGCAACGATCTGGTTACGGCTGGCGGACGGGTTTTATGCGCCTGCGCTTTGGGCCATGATATTAAGGAAGCCCAAAGCAAAGCCTATGCGCTGGCCAATAGCATCCACTGGGATAATGTCTATTACCGCACCGATATTGGCTTTAAGGCTATAAAAGGATAAGGTCAAACCTATTTCAAGGGCGGTGCATTACGTTATACCAATCCCAATAAGTTGTTGTTTGAATCCCCTCAACCTAACCTTCTCCCGCTGGAGAAGGGATAGTATGTGAACTTATTGGGATTGGGATTTGGATTAGTAGTGCGCCAATGAAGTTTTGACGGGTAGCGCGAGGTATATGGTGTAGGTGCGGATTTATCCGCACAGTGCGAATAAATTCGCACCTACATCTTAACCGTCATTTTATCTTTGGCGGACTATTAGTTATGCATCAACGCCGCCAGCTTTGCCAGCACTTCGACCAGCACCTCGTCGGCTACCTGAGAAATATTGTCTGCCTGTCGCGCCGACCAGTCCAAACTTCGTACCTGATCGGCGAGTACTACGCCTCTCACCTGTTCCATCGGCAATGCCACCTCAAAAGGGTAGCCCTTCACCTGACTGGTTACAGGGCAGATCAACGCAAGCCCGGCCTTCACATTATAGGCTTTCGGGGACAGCACTAGCGCCGGACGGCGACCGGCCTGTCCGTGACCGGCTTGAGGATCGAATGTGAGCCACACCAGATCGCCGCGATCGGGAACGTACTTGGCAACCATTAACTCGTCGCCTCCCGTCCGATCGGCACACCCCAATCCACAGACTCATGTCTATTCTCTGCCGTGATTTTCGCTAAGAGGTCGTCCAGCTTGTACTCCATCTGCACAGAAGGCTCGATCACCAGTCGCCTTCCATCGGTTTTGAGGTTGACCGGGGAACCCACCGCAAGTTTCACCTCCGCCAGCATCGCTACCGGTAGGCGCACCACCGCGCTGTTGCCCCACTTCTTGATTTCGGTTTGCATGGTTATTTTCTCGCGTAATGATTTAATAGTTAATGTAGATTCATTGTAGCTACACCCATCAAAAATAACAATCTTTCCCGCTTTTATCTGCCGTCTCAAACAGTGAGTCGATGTCGCGAGGGGAGGCTTCAAACTGCGATGACTTCTTCGTGAACAAAATGCAGGCGGATCATCTTTGGCTTTTTGTCTTCATCGAAATGGCAGCGAACTGCGTCCTGGACGTTGGCGTGGAGTTCTTCAAGATTGTCCGCACAGTGTAAATCGATTCGCCGAGCGCCTTGGCCGTATAGCCCCCTTCCAGGGCATTTTTTACAATAAAGAAAATTTCGTTCATATTTGCTCCTCTGTCTGCTACGAACACTAACAAAGTATCGGTAATCATGCAAAAAACCACCAAATGAGTGGATAGGTGGAAGCCACTCAAGTTCCGACTAAAACCACGAAGGCTCGAAATTTTATTTTCCATTTTTCGTGGTGAATTAATCAATCCACTTTAATCTTCCGAAACGTCAAATTGATCCGTGGCGCTTTTAATTTTTTCGTTTTGGGCAGCGCATGCATCCATTGGTGTTGCAAGGCTCCGGCCATCACCAGCAAGTCGCCGTGACCGAGAATAACGTCTACGGTTTCCTTGCGCTTTTTATGATGTAGCTTAAACAATCGCTCATCGCCCAAACTCAATGACGCAATCACTGGGTTTTGCCCCAGCTCTTTTTCATCATCGGCATGACAGCCCATGGAGTCTTTACCGTCACGGTATAGATTGGCCAATACGCAATTGAAGTCGCACTGGCATTGCCGCTCCACTTTCTCCCTGATTGCCTGTAATGCAGGAATCCACGGCCTCGGCTGATGATTAACGCCCGAATAGCGATACCAAGCATCGCTATCGCCATACCAACACATCAATCGAGGCACTTTAACCCACCTGCCATAAATAAAAACGGCTTCTTCCTGCCAGGCCAGATCGGTTTTCAACCGGTCAAACAGCAGATCGGCCTCTTGCAAACCGTAAAAATTGTTGTGTAAATAAAGCTCACCATCAAAGGGAACAAGATTTAACACATCAAAAATTAATCGAGGCCTCAAGATAAAAGCTTCTTCCCGGCATCGGCAAATTTTCACCAATTTTGGCAGTCGCAGGCTCTCGGTAATGCGCATCAAACGCGTTACGCAAAGACGCTGCGAGATTAAGGTGCCCGTAGAGTTTTTTAGCTCTTAAGGTTAAATCGATGGTTTGGTAATCATTCAGCGCTCCATTGCCTGTTATCGGATTTATCCTGCTACCTATCCAGTTAATCTGTGGCTGTAATTGCCACTTTGGCATAAACTGCCAGGCGGCGGCGAAATAAACCTGATGCTCAGGCACACCGGTTACCCGGCTTTTAGCTTCGTCATTTCTTGCGTATTGCCAAGCGTAATTGCCCATCAGATTCCATTGCTCGTTGACTTGCCAATTTCCTTCCAGCTCGGTTCCATAGCCGTCCTGATTGCCGGTATTTTGAAAAGTCGACGAGGGTTTGCCTGTATCCGGCACTAGCCCGATGAGCTGTTTAATTTGGTAATAATACAGATTGGCAGAGGTTCTAAGCGATGCTACCGGGTGATAATCGAAAGCCCATTCATAAGTCTGGATGGTTTCCGGCTTTAAATTCCCGTTACCGAGGCGAACCGGATTATTCTGCGCACCCTGTTCTGCAAAAGCGGGCGCTCTAAAGGCCTTGCCATACAACCATTTAGTGGTCAGTTGTTCATTAACATCCCAAACCAGCGCGGCGCGAGGATTAATGGTGCCGCCAAAATCGGAATAATCATCGTAACGCGCGCCGGCAGTGAGTTGCCAATCATCAGCTATACGCCATTCATCCTGCAAGACATAAGACCAGATCGATCGATGGGTATCGGCCAAATAAACAAAAGGCGTACCGGTAACATTGGTTAATGTGCCATTTATAATGGGAGGTGAACTAACACCGTTAATGACTCCGGCCCCGAAATTTTTACTCTCGCTGGCGGTTAATTGTTCATAGCGAAAACCGGCGCTAACCCGCAGCAGATGTTTATCCAAGCCCTTGTAGATAGAGCTCAATTCAAATGAGGGAATCTGCTCCACCCGGCCTATGTCAGCTTTGACACCTTCAGAAAACAAACGCGTTCCTACTGCGCCCACCTTCGGCAGAATGTTACCGTCCCGGTCAATCGTTAATCTGGCGCCATCCGGGAGAACCTGTATGGGCGCTTGAAAATCAGCACGCAGATAACTGGCATGAGCCAACAATTCCCAGTCGTCAAACCAGTCTTCCGTTGAGAAACGCACATCCCCCAAGTATTGCTCGCCAGTAATGCTGCCTTTCGGATCCAATGCCAGCGCCGCGCCGGCGCGTGAACCGCCTTGAGTATTGAATGCCCAGAAACCGACATCCCAATGCTTGCGTTTCAGATTAAGATGGCCGTTGTAGATTTCATAGCGTGTATTCATAGGGCCCGGCGCATGAGAGGCATCAGTCCCAAACGCTTTATCCAAAGCCGTTTGAGCATCCGTTTTAAGCACCCGGCCCTTATCACCGCCGGTGTGCTGATATTGCAGACTGGTCGCAATATCCCAGCCCGCCCACTGAGCACTGTGTTGGCCCCAGCCGCTCTGGGTGTCATGATCGCCGACTCGGCCACCGACGGTGGTGCCGTCAATATCTTTGGCTTTTTTGGTAATGATATTGATAACACCGGCAAACGCATCGGCGCCATAAAGCGCTGAGCCCGGACCGCGTATAACTTCCACTTGCTGGATCGCCTCGATCGGCAATTCCATACCGGTCATGGTTGTCCCCAGATAGGGCACGGAAATACGGGTGCCGTTTAACAACATCAGAATTTGCGAATTGGTGGCGTTACGAATGCCTCGTAGGCTGTAATGATAATCGCCGGTCGACGCCTGCAAACTGGCATGGAGGCCCGGCACGGTTTCCAAAACCTCATGCAGCTCGGTCGCGCCCATGGATTTGATCTGTTCAGCGGTAATCACGCTGGTCACTGCGGCCGAGTGGGAAACAGACTTGGGCGTACCGGTTGCTATAGTGACGGATGTCGAAGCTAATTCAGCCGGTGACATGGCAAAAAAATCATCTATTTTGTTTTCAGCCATTGCGATGCCTGAACTAAAGCAACTGATAATTACGGTTAATTTAACGTTCATTTTATTGCCGAAGTGAAGGGTTTTATAAGTTTAAGTTCATCCAGAGGCATGGGTTTGCCGATACCGTAGCCTTGCGCATAATCTACGCCCAGTTGCTTTAGCAAATTAAAGATTTGTTCGTTTTCGACAAATTCGGCAATGGTCTTTTTACCCATAACGTGCCCGACTTCGTTAATCGACTTCACCATGGCCAGATCCACTTTATCGTCCAGAATATCTTTAACGAACAAGCCGTCAATTTTAAGATAATCGACCGGCAGGTTTTTTAAATAGGCGAAAGAAGACAAGCCACTGCCAAAATCATCCAATGAAAATAAACAGCCCCGCTCTTTTAATTGATGCATAAATTTAGTCGCGTGGGATAAATTGGCGATAGCGGCTGTTTCGGTGACCTCAAAACAGATTTTATGCGCCGGTATTGCCCACTGGGAGAATTGTGCCGAAATAAACGCCAACATGGTTTCATCGGACATCGATAAGCCGGATAAATTAACCGAACACAGGGCCAGTTCATCCAGAAATCCCGGTTTCGTCGCTATCCATTCGAACAAATGGCTGATCACCCAGCGATCTAGCGCCGGCGCCAAGTTATAGCGTTCTGCCGCCGGTAAAAATGCGCCAGGGGGAATAATGCGCCCATTATCTTCCTGATAACGAACCAACACTTCAAAATGCATGCTTGCCTCATGATCAGCGATTGCGACTATCGGCTGCCCGTACAGACAAAATCGATTTTGTTCCAGTCCCTGCTGAATTTTTTCCACCCATTGCATTTCACCCTGTCTGATCGCCAACTCTTGGTCATCAGGATGATAAACATGCACGCGATTTCGACCATTATCTTTGGCCACATAACAAGCGGCGTCGGCTTCTTTAAGCAGATTGACGGCATTACCGCTGGAACCGTTTATAGCGGCTATACCGATGCTCACGCCAATGGTAAAGCTTCTATCTTCCCAGGCAAAACGAAAATCTCTGATTAAATCGCGTAAATTCTCACAGGCCCGAAACGCATCAATCAATGAACAATTGCTCATCAACACACCGAACTCATCGCCACCCAAACGGGCTACAAAATCATGACGCCGGGTATGTTTTCTTAACAGCTCACCCAGCTGCCTAAGCAATCCGTCACCGGCAAGATGCCCGCAAGTATCGTTAACCACTTTAAACTGATCCAGATCCAGATAACACAAAGCATGATCGGAATTATCCGCATAAGCCAATGCCACCGCCTGCTTAATATAACTATCGAACTGACTGCGATTCGCAAGACCCGTCAAGGCATCGTGACTGGCCTGATAAGCAATTTGCTCACTCAAAAGCCGAGCTTCTGTGATATCTTCGCCAACCAGCAATAAACTGTTCTGCTGACGTTCATTTTCGACCAATCTCGCTGTCGCTCTAACCCAAATAATCCTGCCTCTATTACAGATCTGTCTGAGTTCCTGTTTGTGTACCTGTAAAGGCCGGATAAAACAATGCTCAAATAAATCGTGCATAAGCGACAAATCATTGCCATGAACAAAATCAAATATAGAGCAATTTTGCAAGTTTTCAACGGATAAACCCAGATGTCTGGCGCCGGCTTGATTAACCGATAAAATACAACCCTCCATGTCCAGATTAAATACCATGGTCGGATTATCGTCATAAAGCGCCAAATAACGGTTTTTTGCCTGTGTCAAAGCTTGGTTTTGAATTTCAACAGTGCCTATCAAGCCATTGAAAGCATCAACCAGAATGCCTAACTCATCGTCATTAACTTTAACCGCTCTCAACGAATAATCTTTTGTGTCGCTAATTTTTTTAACTTTATCGAGTAGTTGTTTTATCGGTGAGGAAACCAGCGCCAGAAACGGTGTTGATAATAAGAAACTCAGTATTGAAACCCCGGCCAGCACCAGCAGTATCAGCCATGAAAACTGAATTTTGCGCCAATAGGCTTGGGTCAAATCGACATAAACATAGACAGAGCCCAATTCCGCACCATCGACAACTATCGGTTGAATTATATATAAATGTTGTTTTTCAAATCGGGTGGTTTCAGACTTAACTGCTAAAGGACACACCCATGGTTTATAATCTTGCTTTTGCAACTGGGCAAAAACAGCGTCTTGCGCATCATAAAGACAGGCTAACTGCACGTCCGGCAAGTTGTCGAAAACCGCTAAATTTTCATGGGCTAAATCAACGTCGCCAAACATTAATGCAGCGGTGCTGCGATTGCCCACGATTTGAGCCAGGGTAGACAAATCATCCTGGGTATTTTTTCGGAACTCTGAAATTTCAAGCACTATCAACAACACGCCTGCAAACAATAGCGAGGTCATGCTGGAAAATATTAAAATCAGCAGTAATTTTCGGTTTATAGACAGGTCGCTAATACGTTTAATCATGATTTTCTGCCTCAACCAGCTCAGCGACTTCCAATAATTTTGCGCTGATTTTTAAATCACTCTGTTGCAGTGTTTTCAGATTAATGAGTAACTTTATTTTTCCCTGCCTGTTAATAAAACCGATCATTCCGCCCTGAGCAGCAAATTCTTTAATCTCGCCGACAGCATCGCGAATAACCAGCATACCTTTAAACATAAACTTGTCTTTGATGGAACCATTGACAAAAAGAATATGGCAATACTGCTGGTTATTGAAGCTATTAAATCTGAACAGTTTGATAGGCCGTCCAAATGCTGAACGCTGTTCGATGGGATTGATTACATCGCCAAAAGGATCGCCACCGACAATACAAAAATTAAAGGTTGCACTGTTATCCTCAGGCCAAGTAATAAACTTGGTGAAATTGTATAAATAACCGGCTTTTACTTTATATTCGACATCATCGGCGATGACTTGTTGTGAAAACAATAAGGCTACGCCAAAAAAAACGCCTGATAAATTGATACTCTTCATTAATAACTAGGAAGTAGGATAATTGATTGAGTATAGACACTTTTAACTATCTGGTATTTTAACTATGCCAAGTTCATTAACGCGCAACAAAAAACCGTTTCATTACTCTTATCATGTAGCCATGATCCAATACCCCAGCGCTTTCCCGGATGCTGTGCATCGCCCACATCGGGTTGCCGACATCGATCGCGCGTATGCCCAGTTTTGCAGAGATAATCGGCCCAATCGTGCTGCCGCAAGACAGATCGCAGCGGTGCGAGTATTTCTGATAAGGCACACCGACCTGATCGCACCAGTCGGCAAACATCGCGGCCGAGACGCCTTCCGAGCTGTAATTATGATTGGCGTTGACTTTGATCACCGGGCCTTTATTGACGATGACTTTATGATCGGGATCGTAGGCATTCGGGAAATTAGGTTGATAGGCATGCGCCATATCCGCGCTGATCATGAAGCTTTTCGCCAGCGCTCTGGCAAAATCTTCCCGGTCGATTGAGGTCGAGTGAGCAATGCGCTGGAGTACATCGGGCAGAAAACTGCCGTCGGCGCCTTTGTTGCTTAAACTGCCGATTTCTTCATGGTCGAAGAATGCACACATCAACGTGCCGTCCGGCTGTAAATCGGAGTTATCAAGCAGCGCCAGTAATCCTGCATGACAGGAAGCCAGATTATCCAGTTGGCTGTCAGCATAAAACTCGTTTTCCGCACCCCAGAATACGCCTTTCTGAGTATCGTAAACTGCCAGATCCCAGGAAAAAATGCGCTCAACGGCTATGCCTGACTGCTGCTCAAGCAGCGCTGAAAAATAGGCTAGCGGCAATTGTTCTTGGCTTATTGTTGACAAAATCAACGGCAATTCGCTTTGCTTGTGCAGTTTTAGACCTTCTTCATTAACCGTCCTGTTCATGTGTATGGCCAAATTAGGCAAACGCAGCAGCGGTTGATCAAATTTAACCAGCAAACCGGCTATATCGTCCTGGTCGTTTTTATAAGCGATTCTTTCTGCAAGACTCAAATCCCGGTCGGTAAAAGTCGCCAATATCGGCCCGCCGTAAACCTCGACGCCCAGTCTCAGCAAGCCATCCGCACTGTTGGCGGCATTCGGTTTTATTCTTAAACCGGGTGAATCGGTATGTGCGCCGATAATTTTAAAGCCGGTTTGGGCCTGAGGCTTTTGTCCCTGCACCCACAGCACGATAGACGAATCATCGCGCACCACGTAATAGCATCCGCCAGGTTGCAACGTCCACTTGGCCGTCTCATTGAGACGCTCCCAGGCCGGAGTTTGTGTCGCAAGCCGAGCTTCAATGGTGTTAATGACATGCCAAGGACTGGG
This sequence comes from Methylobacter sp., assembly GCA_043729025.1. Taxonomy (GTDB): domain Bacteria; phylum Pseudomonadota; class Gammaproteobacteria; order Methylococcales; family Methylomonadaceae; genus Methylobacter_A. The sequence continues at coordinate 10,573 of JAYTLW010000162.1, read as the reverse complement.
GCTGGCGTCGATAAAATCAAGTAAGTTTTGAACCTGTAGCTTGTCGGTCACGATCTTTCTTTCAAGTCTAATGCAGCAGAATTAATGCAATAACGCAACCCTGTCGGTTGCGGGCCATCCTCGAATACATGGCCTAAATGCGCATCGCAGGATTTGCAAACCACTTCAACCCGGCGCATGCCGTGGCTGACATCGACATGTTCAAGCGCGCTGTGATCAGAGCATACTTCCTTAAAACTCGGCCAGCCGGAACCCGAATCATATTTGCTAGCAGAATCAAACAAGGGATTGCCGCAGCAGATGCACTGATAAATCCCGTCTTCTTTGCAATCATTATATTTGCCGGTAAAAGGCGGCTCGGTGGCTTTCAGGCGGCAAATATTAAATTGCTCGGCCGTCAATTTGTCTTGCCATTGCCGGTTTTCGTCGTGTTCTTTATCTGTCATTTTTTACACCTAATAACAACTCTTTATAATGTAGGCCCGAATTTATTCGCGCTTTTTAACCCACCACGCGAATAAATTCGCGCCCACAACCGCCTAGCCAAAAGACTGCCGGTCATAATCGACAGGAGAAAAACATCGATTAGTTATGACTTTTGCCTATGATACAATGCAAAAGTTAAAAATTCTAAATACGTAATCAACCATGACCGAACAAATGACTAGCGGATTCGAACTGATGTTTGCCGGGATGGGCATAGTGTTCCTGTTTTTGACCTTGTTGGTGGCCGCCATCAACACTATGTCGGCACTTGTGCAACGTTATTTTCCGGAAATACCGGTATCAAAAACAGTCCCCGGCATTAGCGCAGACATTGATAAAAACGTTGTTGCCGCGATAACTGCCGCTGTACACCAGTACCGTAAAAAGCATAACTAACGACCACAAGGTCGAAGATTGAAAATTTACCCAGGTTTCAGGAGATTTAAAGAATGGCCCCGAAAAAGAAGCAGCCCCTAGGTATTACCGAGGTGGTATTGCGTGATGCCCATCAATCCATTTTGGCAACCCGCTTACGCATCGAAGACATGCTGCCGATTTGTGCACAACTCGACCGGATCGGGTACTGGTCCATCGAGTCCTGGGGCGGCGCTACCTTCGATGCCTGCATCCGCTATCTGGGCGAAGATCCCTGGGAAAGACTGCGTCTGTTGAAAGCGGCCATGCCCAACACCCCCCAGCAAATGCTGTTTCGCGGCCAAAATATCTTAGGTTACCGGCATTATGCCGACGATGTGGTAGACAAGTTTGTAGAGCGTTGCGTGATCAACGGTATCGACGTATTCCGCGTCTTCGATGCGATGAACGACATGCGCAATATCGAACACGCCATCAAAGCCGTACTGCGCACCGACGCCCATGCGCAAGGCGCCATCTCCTACACCACCAGTCCGGTGCATACCCTGGATTTGTGGGTGGCTTTGGGCAAACAGATCGAAGCCATGGGCGCACATTCCATTTGCATTAAAGACATGGCCGGACTACTCAAGCCTTACGACGCCTTTGAACTGGTCAGTCGCCTGAAAGCCAGTACCGGCATTCCTATTCATCTGCATTGCCATGCCACCACCGGTTTGAGCGTCGCCAGCATCATCAAAGCCATCGAAGCGGGTGTGGACAATGTCGATACCGCCATTTCGTCAATGAGCATGACCTACGGTCACAGTCCCACCGAATCCATCGTCGCCAGTCTGGAAGGCACCGGCCGCAATACCGGCCTGAATCTGGTCGAACTGGAACATATCGCCACCTATTTCAGGGACATACGCAAAAAGTATGCACAATACGAAGGCAGCTTAAAAGGCGTCGACAGTCGCATTTTAATTTCCCAGGTGCCGGGCGGCATGCTCACCAATATGGAAAGTCAGCTTAAAGAACAAGGCGCCGCCGATAAATTCGACCAGGTCATGCTGGAAATTCCCCGTGTCCGTAAAGACTTGGGGTTTATTCCGCTGGTCACGCCGACTTCACAAATCGTCGGCACCCAGGCCGTGATCAACGTGATGACCGGCGAACGCTACAAGAACATCACCAAAGAAACCGCCGGTGTTTTAAAAGGCGAATACGGCGCAACACCCGCGCCGGTCAACAAGGCCCTGCAAGACAAAGTACTGAACGGCGCACAGCCGATTACCTGTCGCCCGGCCGATCTGATCGCGCCTGAAATGGACAAGCTGATTGCCGAAGTCCGGGAAAAAGCCCACGCGGAAGGCGTGACTCTCGCCGCCAACATCGAAGAAGACGCATTGATCAACGGCTTGTTCGCACAAGTCGGCTGGAAATTCCTGGCCAACCGGGGCAATCCGTCCGCCTTTGAAGCGGCGCCGGATCAACAAATCTCAGCCGCCAGCTCGCCTCCGCCAAACCCAGCCGACAACCCAAAGCAACCGCTGTCGGAAACGTATATTGTCAATGTCGATGGCAGAAATTTCAGCGTCATTGTCGGTTCCCACAATGCAGCCCTGACCATTCAGGCGACCGCCAGCGCAACCCATGCCGCACTGATAGCCAGCAGCGGCGCCGTAGTCGAGTCGCCAATGGCCGGTAATATTTTGAAAATCCTGGTCGATGTGGGCAGCATCATTGCCGAAGGCGATGTCGTGGTGATCATGGAAGCGATGAAAATGGAGACCGAAGTGCGCTCCAAAACGGCCGGTATCGTCAGCGCTGTCAATATCAAAGAAGGCAGCGCCGTTGCCGGTGGCGATGTGTTGATTTGTTTATAACCGAGATAAAAATCATAAATCACGAGGAGCAGGATTCGCCACACAACGGAAGACTGTTGTCGGCGTTACGTGGTTTAAACACTAAAATAAAAGGGTCATCCCATGGAAAATCTCATTTCACTCTGGCATAGCACCGGCATTTACAACTTTACCGGCGGCCAGGCCTTCATGATGCTGGTCGGATTTTTGCTGCTGTTTCTGGCCATTAAAAAAGGCTTCGAACCCTTGTTGTTATTGCCGATAGGCTTTGGCGCGATACTCAGCAATATCCCGGTTGCCGGTATCGCCGAAGAAGGCGGTATTTTGTATTATTTGTATTTCGGCATTAAAACCGGCCTGTTTCCGTTGCTGATATTTATGGGCGTAGGCGCGATGACCGATTTTGGCCCGATGCTGGCTAACCCTAAAACCTTGTTGCTGGGTGCCGCGGCGCAGTTCGGCATCTTTGCCTCGCTGCTCGGGGCGCTGGCACTCAACGCCATACCGGGCCTGGAATTTAGCTTAAAAGACGCCGCCGCGATCGGCATTATCGGCGGCGCCGACGGCCCGACCGCCATTTATGTGGCCTCGAAACTGTCGCCCGACTTGTTGGGCGCCATTGCCGTCGCGGCTTACTCCTACATGGCTTTAGTGCCGTTGATTCAGCCGCCGATTATGCGCGCCTTAACCACCGAGGATGAGCGCAAAATTGAAATGCAGCAACTGCGCGTAGTAGGCAAGACCGAAAAAATCGTCTTTCCGTTAATGCTGCTAGTTATCTGCATCTTGCTGTTACCATCCGCCGCGCCTTTAATCGGCATGTTCGCACTGGGTAATCTGATGAACGCCAGCGGCGTCGTAGAACGCTTGAGTCAAACCGCACAAAACGAACTGATCAATATCGTCACTATTTTCTTAGGGCTAGCGGTAGGCTCAAAGCTTAGTGCCGAGGCCTTTTTGCAAATCAAAACTCTAGGCATCTTGGGCTTAGGCGCGATTGCCTTCAGCATCGGCACGGCGGCCGGAGTGATCATGGCGAAAATCATGAATAAATTCAGCAGCACCCCGATCAATCCGTTGATCGGGGCCGCCGGGGTGTCCGCAGTACCGATGGCCGCGCGGGTTGTCAACAAACTGGGACTGGAGAGCAATCCGCACAACTTTCTGCTGATGCATGCCATGGGGCCTAATGTCGCCGGAGTAATAGGTTCTGCGGTGGCGGCGGGGGTTTTGTTGAGCCTGGTTAAGTAGCCGTTGCCCTAAAAACCGCGTTTAGTCCACGAAAAGCACGAAAGACGCAAAATAAATCAATATGTTGCATTCACCCTTTGGGTGACGATCTTCAACGTGATATTTCCTTGAATATTTTCGTGTTTTTTGTGGTTTTCGTGGATCAAGTGATTTTTCTAGGTTGACTTAAACCGTTGTTGATGAGGATAGGCGACCCAGACGGTCGCCTTGTCATTTTAACTACCTGCCGTTAGCCGGGATTACTCGCCTCACGCCGCTTCCATCTTGCGCTTCCCATCCCAAAACGGCGATTTTTTTATGGCATCGGCAGTGCTTTCCAAACCTTGTTCAGCTTCGGATTTTAACCGGCTGAACACACTGCTTAGCAACACGACCGTTTGCGCGCGCAATTCCCCGCCAATAACAGGTAAAGCCTCTAGTGTCTGCTGAGTCGGTTTTACCAATTTCGCTTGAAAAATGATCTGGGTTTGCGTCGGCCATGTCTGTGCTGCGACAACAATTTTGTCATAGCACAATTTGCCAGGATAGATGATTTTTAACTCGAGCAAATCCCGACTGTTTTTTACATTGCTGTCGATCAATCCAACCAGGTCATTGACCAATAACCTGGATGGCTCAACAACTGTTTTTTCAAAATACCTAATCGCTTGATCGGGGCATTGATGGACTCTATGTGAAGTTGCATCAATATTTGCGTGTATCAGTATTTTTTTCTTGTTTATCAGTTCGTTTGCTTCATGAACTAGGCCTTGAATGATCTCAAGCTGCTGCTTGATGTGCGCTAAAGCGGGGTTGATTATTTTCTCGTCAATTCCGTTTTTGATTTGATTTCTGCACTGATGAATGTTCAATATCAGTTTTTTTAATAATGATTGTTGAGCGTATATCAACTTCGATTCTAATTCATGAATCTTCAAATCACGTTCAGTTAAAGATTTTTTCAGTAGGCTGACCGTTTTCTTATTTGCTTTAAGCTGCTCACTAAGCTTAATTACCTCATCTTCCAGCCGAGTTAATTTAGCCAGCTTGCCCGTTTTGGCGCCATTATCAGATCCCATGCTCATCCCCCTTATGTTGTTATTTATTTATTATTATTTATACGCGGTAAAGCGGATCATTCATAACAAACAACTGCCTTGAAGTCAATAAAAACCAGTGTGGCCGGGGTGGATCAATAATACGGATATTTTTCAAAATTTTGTTTTTGCTTAGGCGTAAAGCCACATTGATTAACCGTGTTATTTAGCGTAACGAGCCGAGCGCGCCAAACAAGAAATCAAAGCCACGCGGATTAGGTGCGCAGCACTTTTCAAGATTATTGCGTTGCCTGCTCTATTCTTTGACGCTGCATCTCGGCTGCCTCCCGTGTCACTTGTTCAACTTGTTTGGCCTGTTCCAAGGCTTCCAACTGTGTCTTTAACACCCTGGTATCTGCCGCTTTAACCGGCTGATCGTCCTTGCCGCAACCTATGATTGAAACCAGCATCAGAATTGTTGTCGCTTTAATTATTGATAGCATCTTACTTCCCCAACTTAGACACGTGCAACATTGAGAATCAGCCTTAAGGTAATTGACTCATTTCAGAAACCTTGCCGTAATCAACTCCGACACTGATCACAAAACTGCTGGCCTCTTCGATATTCATGGCTGATTTAATAACCTTGGACTTATCGACAATCACCGTAAAACCGGATGTCGGGTTAGGCGACGTAGGAATAAACAACACGTATTTATCACCGTACCGGTTGGTGACATAAGCAGTCATCCACATGTCGTCTTTAGGATACTCGACATAAACCACTTCCTTGGCGATAGCCCGATCTTGGGATGAAAACATGTTGATGACTTTTTTAAGCACTCGGTACAGCGTATTCATTAACGGAATCCGGTCGATAACATGATCAAACCCGGCAATAACCCAGGAGCGACCTTCATGAACTAATTTGCGACCGATGTAGACCAGTATAAAAAAACTGACTGCAAAAACCAGAATGGTATAGAGATAATTATCCGCATAGCCGTAAACCATTTGAAACAAATCGGAAACCCGGTCTTTTACAAAAATCATGATTTGCAAAATAATAACAATAGGAATAACCGCAAGAATACCGATCAGGAAATAATTCAACAGCGTTTTAACTAACTCTTTCATTTTTTTCTCCAATTTTATAGGGGTTTATGATCAACGGGATGCCTGATGCTGACAAAAACACTGTAAATCCTGCTGTCTTAGCTTATCGGTGCCGTTATAAAGCATACCTTCTGTCCTTAAAAACAGCGTCGCCGAGTAAAATCAGCAGAAGCCATCCATTATACCCGAGGGTAAAACTAAGCAAGTTGATGATTGTCAGCTACTGTTATAAAAAATACCTAGCGACAAAAAACCGTCCATTATTTCAGCTAATGACAGCTATCAGAACAGGGATGCCGTATTTAATAATCAGCAAGTTTACACGGATTCTTTTACATACGCCTTTGCGGCGCTATCCGGGAAAAACCTGCCGTAGCCCAGCAAACCAAACAACAAAACCACCACCGCCCCGATTACCGGCCGATCGCCCAAGCTCGCATAGGGCGTCATGCCGCCCATCGGCGTTATCATTCCGGTCAGCACTTGTTCCTGAAACAATGGCGCCCGGCCGATGATCTCGCCCTGTGGAGAAACAATAGCGGTCATGCCGGTATTGGTCGCCCGCAACAAAAAGCGCCCGGTTTCCATCGCCCGCATTCGTGCCATTTGCAAATGCTGATGCGGTTCTATCGAATCGCCGAACCAGCCGTCGTTGGTCACATTAACCAGGAAAGCCGCGTCCGGTAAGCCCTGAATACTCAAATCTCCAAACGCGTCTTCATAACAGATCAAGGTTATGAACGGATAACCGCCCGCCTTCAACAATGGCTGGTGTAGGGTGCCAGGCGTAAAATTTCCCAGCCTTATATTGATCATGTTAAGCACAAACCCCGATAAGGGCTGTAAGGGCAGGTATTCCCCAAAAGGCAGTAAATGGATTTTACGATACATGCCTTGTTCTTTGCCCAAGGTGATTACCGCATTGAAGTTTTCAGGCGGCGTGTGTTCCTGTACCGGAACGCTGACGATTAAATCGGTATTGTGCTGCTTGGCGTCGTTACTCAAAGGTCTTAAAAAATGTTCGTTAACCTGATCCAGATAGGCGGGAATCGCAGTTTCCGGCCAGATAATAATAGTGGAATCCCAATGCGCTTCGGTCATCTTTTTATAGCTTAGCAAGGTGTTGATTTTATTTTCAGGCCGCCATTTTTGATCCTGCGCTATGTTGCCCTGAATCAAGGAAACCCGGATGGGTTGCCCGATTTCATGCGTCCAGGTTTGATTGCGCAGCAAACCGCCCGCTCCCCATAGCAGGACAAGTAACGTTATTAGCTGTAGGGGCGACTTCAGTCGCCCAGGGCGAATAAATTCGCCCCTACAATGCGCTGCCCATGCAACCGTCCGAAAAATCCCCACAACAACCGAAGCTGTTAACGCCACTATGAAACCGGTGCCGTAAGCGCCCACTACCGGGATGTATCCAGCCAGCGGCGTCGCCAATTGGGAGTAAGCAATATGCAGCCAGGGAAAACCGTTAAGCAGCCAATAGCCTCGAAAATACTCAATGAGTATCCAAATAATAGGCGTCAACAGGATCCCACCCAAACCCTTGTTTACTGCGATTATTTTTACCGTAAGATAACCGGACAGGGCCGGAAACAATGCCCAAAAGGCGACGAATAAACCGGTCAGCAGACTCGATGCCAACACCCCGGCCCCGCCAACATCGTGCATGCTGATGTAAACCCAGGACACGCCCGAACCGAATGCGCCCAAGCCGAATAAATAACCGCGCAAGGCCGCGTGTCTGGCCGATACCTTCTGCCAAGAGGCGAACAAAAACAGCAGCGCTACCAAAGCCAAACCCGGATAATCAAAGGGGGCAAATGATAAGGTGAGCAAAAGACCGGCAATCGGCGCGCAAAAATTCCAATACTTACTATGTGAATAACGCATGGTTTGTTTTTAGATCGACTTATGAACGACTTTTGTAAATGGACGCCCCTTAAAATTAACTGTCATAATACCAAAAACCTATAACAGAATGCATAACATCGTCCCTACCCGATAACGCTAAGGAGTCTCATGAAAATTGTTAAAATCCCAAGTCCCATGCGCATGGTGTGGGGTAGCGCCTTAGCTTACTGGTTGGCGGGTATTATCAACCCGGCTTTTATCGCGATTGCGGTGATGATTGTACTGTTTATTCCGGTTTTGATCATTGACCCGCTTTTTCCCAGTAGACACGAAGAGTAAGTGTCTACGTTACAGTGAACCGGCCATGAAAATATCACTGCTGATGTTTATGCTGTTGGCGCTGTGTTCGTTTAATGCTGTTGGCCAGAAACTTTATAAATTTCAGGACAAGCAAGGCATCTGGCATTTTACCGACAAGCCTACCGAGACTGAGCTCAAAGGAGCTAAGCAACAACCCGAGGTCAGACAGATTAAGGCCGCGCCCAAGCAATCCGTCTGGTTATTGCAGTCTGGAGAAGAACGTCACCCCAAATTTTATATCCGCAACGATTATGTCGGCCCGGTGGAAGTCGAAGTCGACTTTTCCGAACGGATCAATGTAAAAGCTACGCCGGATTTGCCGAGGCGATTTGTTATTGAGCCTGGAAAATCGGACACGCTTGTTGAAGCCGGTGGCATCGATGAACTTGGATCCTGGAAGCTTGCCGTTAAATACCGCTACATCATCGGCCGTCCGTTAGCGAATTACCGCGCGACGAAAAGCTATTTACCGCCCCTAGCCCCCGGCGCCTCGTTTCCGATTTCCCAGGCTTTTGGCGGTGCCTTCAGCCATACCGATGAACAAAATCACTATGCCGTAGATATTGCGATGCCGATAGGCACACCGGTTTATGCGACCAAAGCGGGCACGGTTTTGGAAGTCGATGATGATTATTTTAAAAGCGGCGTCAATAAGGCCTATGCCGCCGAAGCCAACAGTATCAGGATCTTGCACGATGATGGCGCGATGACCATTTATGCCCATTTGGAGCTGGAAAAAGCCCAGGTATATCCGGGCCTCGCGGTTGCTGCCGGACAATTGATCGGCTATTCGGGCAACACCGGTTTTTCTTCCGGCCCGCATTTGCATTTTGCAGTTCAGATCAACAAAGGCATGACGCTGGTTTCCGTGCCGTTTACCTTCATCAATTCGCAAGGTCTGGCCGAGGAACCAGTGGTCAATACATGGCTAAAAGGGGTAACTTCGGCTCAGACGGGTAGTGCTGTGGAATGATGCATAATATCGGTACCCACCCGGTTTTTTACCCAATATAAACAATTCGGCCCTCAGCTCATCTTAAAACCATCTTGTTATGTTTCATTTACCGGCAAAACAAGCAACCTTTCACTACGCCACACCCTAATAACATGAATTGATTGTTGCCCTCTCAAATAAACGATTCGGTAAGGCGGGTGTATAAGCTCTCTTATTTTCTTTTCACCAAACTCGGGAACCACTCTCCCGATGTCCGGATGTTCATGTAATGTTTCGATATGTTCCACGATAGCGCTAATAATTCGGCTGCCGATATGAGCAATTCCCTCTTCAAGGTAGTACTCCTTGATTCCCTCTAAATCGCGAAATGCCGAATCGGATATTGATATTTTCACTTAATCAATACCCAGTTTTTTTTTGACCTCGTCTAACTCAAGCACTTTACCCTCTTTTATATCCATTAATCCTTGAGCCACCGCCTTAAAAAATGATCGCTCCTCTTCATTTTTTTCATAATCATCAAGGCCTTGCATAACTGCAACACCACGCCCCCGACTGGTGAGCAGAATCGGGCGGTGATTATCTTTGGCTCGGTTTACCACTTTGCCAGGGTTAACTTTGAGATCCGATAACGGAACTACATCTTCAGAAAACTTGGTTTGCATAGGAATAGGCCTGTTAAAAGCATAGAATTCTAGACCTGATTATAGCAGCTGTTAACAGGACACAGCACAGAAATCCACATACACGTAAACTATAAATGCCGGTAGGGAGGTACGCACAGCGTACCCTACAAGGCTTTGTTCAGCATCCTACGGCCCTCATGCCCATTCATCTCGTATATTGTTTTGAAAGTCTAAAGGGTCTTGTGTCAGACTGATTTTTCCGGCGTGGCGGTTGTTTGATTGCCGATTTTGTTGTTCCGATCGGTCACCCACACTTTCATCGACTAGCACAATGACTTTAACGTGTTTGCCTTCTTGCCAGTGTTGATAAGAAACAGGCAAGTGAATCAGGCCATTTTCAAGATGCGTTTAAATTCTATAGCTTGCATGCTTTTCTCCTATAAATACAGGTTTAAGGTGGCTTGTTTTTACCTTGCCGCTTCATACAGCTTAACAATTCGTAAGGCGGATTTCGCGTTAGCAAACCGCCAATCAACACACAGCGCCGATGACATTCGGTCAAAGTTGTGCGGCGGATTGCCTAGCGGCGAATCCATATATGGACTCCTCGTTTATTGCAAGATAAGTTTTCACAATTGATGTCATCAACAGAGATCATGATTGCAGCCATATATCCGGTCTCTT
>JAYTLW010000161.1:0-5986 GCA_043729025.1 Methylobacter sp. | reverse complement strand
TATCCGAAAATAAGCCTGGAAGCCGCACGAAAAAAAGCTTTTTTCACAGATACCGTCAAGGACTTGGTTTGTACCGTCAAAAAAACAGAATATACCGACACCGACCTTAAGCGTACGGCTACTCTACTAAAAAACTGCATTAAAGACACGCAGGCGACCACAGCGGCACTAAAGGCGATACTTAAGGGGTTAGGTACCGCTGGGGAAATAGCCGAAGCACTGAAGGCACGAGTCGATTACATTAGAGCGGTTAACGACCGCTTGGTTCTCGAAAAGGGTGTTCTCGAACTTAGTAAGAAAATGCACGCATCGGGTGTCGATATTTCAGATGGTGAATTTTATCCAGTCTAGTTCGGGAACAGACCCACGCCAAGCCGGGTAACACCGGCTTTTTTGTGCCTGAAATTATTGGCAAGTGTTGCGGTTTATTATGGCTTTTTATTTCCAATTGCAACGTGAGTGCAACGTGAGAGAATTTAAGGCAATAAAAAGGCCTTACATTTGCACGTAAGACCTTGATTTTGTTGGTGCGCCCGGAGAGATTCGAACCCCCGACCACAGCCTTCGGAGGGCTGTACTCTATCCAGCTGAGCTACGGGCGCGTGGGGCGTATTCTAACCGATCGGGCATGCAATTACGACAACATTGTTTTCAAGTGTGCCAGACTCGCCTTGCCGCGCTCTTTGATGACTTCCGGAGCCAGCTGTTTTTTGTTGACCCATTCCAGGTCGTCTTCGGGCAGCTCACTTAAAAACCGGCTGGGCTCGCATTCGGCGACTTCGCCGTAACGTTTGCGGTGGGTGCAGTAGCTGAATGTGCAGCTGCGCTGGGCGCGGGTGATGCCGACGTAGGCCAGGCGGCGCTCTTCTTCGATGTTGTCGGTTTCGATGCTGTTTTGATGGGGCAGGATGTTTTCTTCGATGCCGATCAAGAACACATGCAGAAACTCCAAGCCCTTAGCGGCGTGCAGGGTCATCAGGCTGACCTGATCGCTGGCCTCGTCTTCCTGGTTGCGCTCCATTATGTCCATCAGCATGATTTTGGCGACGATTTCCGCCAGCGGTTTTTGGCCCTGGTTCCCATGCGCTGCGTGGGAACCTTTATCGGCGATGCGTTTTAGCCATTCAATCAGCTCGTAGACATTTTTTATTTTGCGGTCTGCGGCTTCCTTGGTTTTACTTTCTTCCTGCAAATATTGCGAATAACCGACCTGATCGATGAATTGTTCGATGACCGCGAAGGTATCGCCGCGCTCGATGCGGTCTGCGGTATCGATGACCCAGTCACGGAATTTTCCGAGCCGATGCATGGCTTTTTCGGACAGTATTTGGCCCAAGCCGAACTCGGTGCAGGCCGCAAACAGGCTGATGCGGCGCTCATTGGCGTAATCGCCGAGCTTTTCCAAGGTGCTCGGGCCGATTTCCCGTTTGGGGGTGTTGATCACGCGCAAAAATGCCGCATCGTCGTCCTGGTTCACAAACAAGCGCAGGTAGCCGAGGATGTCCTTGATTTCCGAATAGGCGAAAAACGAGGTGCTACCGCTGATGAAATACGGGATGTTGTTTTCCCGAAGGCCCTTCTCGAATAGGCGGGACTGATGGTTGCCGCGATATAAAATCGCATAATCCTGATAATTGCCGCCGGTCTTGAATTTATGATGGATGATCTCGGACACAACCTGTTGGGCTTCGATCTGCTCGTCCTTATGGCTTAAAACCCGCAACGGATCTCCGTAGCCCAACTCGCTCCACAGGCGTTTTTCAAAGGCATGGGGATTGTTGGCGATCAGCTGGTTGGCGACTTTCAGGATGCGTCCGGTGGAGCGGTAATTCTGCTCCAGCTTGATGACTTGCAGGCGGGCGTAGTCTTTTTGCAATTGCGCCAGATTTTCAGGCGAGGCGCCGCGCCAGGCATAAATGGACTGGTCATCATCGCCGACCACGGTAAACCGTCCCAGGTTACCGGCGATCAAGCGCACCAGCTGGTATTGGGTGATATTGGTGTCCTGGTATTCATCGACCAGCAAATAGCGGATCTTGTTTTGCCACTTTTCGACAATGGCCGGATGTTGCTGAAACAGCAACACCGGCAACAATATCAAATCGTCGAAATCGACCGCATTGTAGGCTTTCAGGCTGCGGGTGTAGTCGATGTACAGATTGGCCGCCGGGTATTCGGTGGCTTTTGCAATGATCACGGACTGCTCCGGCGTGACGAAGGCGTTTTTCCATTGGCCGATTTGCCGGACATACTGATCGACGTTATCGATGTCGCAATCTTTAGCGCCGTGATTGATTAAATTGCGCAGCAGCGTGTGCTTGTCCTGCTCGTCAAACAGCGTGAGGCCTGATTTGTAGCCCAGCGTCTTGGATTCCGCCCGTAATATATCCAGACCCAAGGAATGGAAGGTAGATACCCTGAGGCCGCGCTGTTGCTTGTCATCCAGCAGTTTGGACACCCGGCTTTTCATTTCCCGCGCGGCTTTGTTGGTAAAGGTCACCGCCGCAATATGCCGGGCGGGCAGGCCTTGCTTGACAAGGTATGCGATTTTTTCGGTAATCACCCGCGTCTTGCCGCTGCCCGCTCCGGCCAGCACCAATAAGGGATGGTCAATCGCTTTAACGGCGGCTTGTTGTTGGGGGTTTAATTTGGACATTGATGAGTTATTTAATGATGGAACACGGATGGCACTAATTGGGCGGATTTAAACGGATTTTTAAAAAATTCAGTTTTATCTGTGTGCCATTTTTATATGATGAAACTCGAATCACCTCGGGCAACAGATTTCCGTACCTGCGCTAAAGCCTCCTGCCCAGGGATAGTCGTCACCGAACCGCTCCTGACACCGTCACGACGAGTGCGCGCTTCAGCCGCCCAGAGCTGTCCGATATAACCATCCTCCAACGGGTCAAGACCCTGCAATCCCCGTCCCGCCTGAAGTGCATCCTTCATAAAGACAACGCCGCGAAATCCTCTACCGCAACCTGCATAACCCGCTGGGGTTGCCTTTGCTGATGAGTGATGGCCTGGTAATCGTTTTCGATTTTCTCTAAAACCAACGCATCGAAATATTGCTCACCGCAAAACGTACATTCAAGGCAAGGCACATGTTCAACCACTAACATTCGCTCATCTTTTTGGTAGATATAGCGTTTGGTTTTGCTAATAAGGTGCTTATGACCACAAAATACGCATTGTTCGGACATGTTAATTACCTCGTTCAAAAGGATTTGTAAATTTAGGCGGCATAGGAATATAGACGGTGATAATAACCAGTGCCTTGCCCATGCAACCACACACCCCGCTCCGCTTGGGCATTTTTCGAAGTGAAGGTGTTTTATATCTCGGGCTTTATATTCCAGCTTTGCAAATCCTGTCGCTTATGCACGATGGTTAAAATATAAATTTGCTCATTTTTTATTTCGTAAATAATACGATAAGAATAGAGCGATAATTCCCGTATATTTGTATCTCCCATTTCCGGTACTACACGCCCCATACTGGGTAAGTTACTTAAAATGTCGCTTTTCTCCCTAATGTCTTGAGCGACTTTTTTGGCGTAATGCTTGGAATCGTTAGCGATATAATCATAAATAGCACGAAGATCAGTCTTGGCGATTTCCGACCAAATCACCATGAATCAATTTCCCTCTTGAGTTCTTCACTACTCAATACATGTTGTTGTTCGACAGCTTGCTGCGCCTTTTGAATTTTATCCACCACATATAGCTGGTACATGATTTCATCTATATCGGCATCTTCCGGTAGTTTATTTATGGTATTAAGAGCTGCTTGTTTAACGGCTAGCATGGTACACCTCGATATAGTTTAAGATTAATATCCAGTTTGAGAATGTATACATTCTACACAACAACGCGCATTAAACCTTACGATCCAGCTTGCGATAACTAATTGCCTCGCTCAAATGCGCGGTTTCAATATTTTCCGATTGGGCAAGGTCGGCAATGGTGCGCGCCAATTTCAAAATCCGATGATAAGCCCGATGCGACAGGCCGAACTTTTCCATGGCCTGTTCTAAAATCTGATGACTGGGTTCGGACAACACGCACAGCAGTTTAACTTCTTTGGCCGTCAACGCCGAGTTGGCTTTGCCGCTACGCGCGACTGCCAAGTTGCGAGCCGCAACCACACGCGCCCTGATTTGCTCGCTGCTTTCTTCGCCGTCCGGCGAACCTTTACGCAGCACTTCATGTGAGATTCTGGGCACTTCCAGATGCATGTCGATACGATCCAGCAACGGGCCGGAGACTCTGGCCCGATAGCGCATCACTTGCTCGGAGGTGCAATGGCAGCGACCGGAGGCATCGCCCAGAAAGCCGCAAGGGCACGGGTTCATCGCCGCGATCAACTGGAAGCGCGCCGGGAAATCGACTTGCCGGGCGGCGCGGGAAATGGTGATGTGACCGGTTTCCAGCGGCTCCCTTAATACTTCCAGAACCTTGCGGTCGAATTCCGGGAGTTCATCGAGAAATAAAGTTCCATTATGCGCCAGCGATATTTCACCGGGCCGGGGATTGCTGCCGCCGCCGACCAGGGCCGCCGCCGAGGCGGTATGGTGCGGTGCGCGATACGGCGGCTTGAGCCAGTTGGCGACATCCAGTCCCTGATCGCTGATCGATGCAATCGCGGCGGTCTCTTGCGCCTGTTGCTCGGTTAGCTGCGGCAAGATGGTCGGCAAGCGAGAGGCAATCATCGATTTTCCGGTGCCGGGCGGGCCTAGCATAATCAAGTTATGCGCCCCGGCGGCGGCAATCTCAAAAGCCCGTTTGACGTGATATTGGCCGTGGACATCGGCAAAATCTATATCGCTTGCCTTGATGGCTTGTTCTTCCTGCTGAAACTCAATTTGTATCAGGTGCTGCCCGGTGAGATGAGCGCAGACTTCCAGCAGATGCATGGCCGGGATGATTTCAATATCCTTGACCAGCGCCGCTTCGGCGGTATTTTCTTTAGGCAGTATCAATTTTCGATGATTGTTCCTGGCTTGTATCGCGATCGGCAACACTCCGTTGATGGCTCGCAGTTCACCACCCAGCGACAATTCGCCGACACACTCGTAGTGATGAAGATGGGCGATGGGAATCTGACCGGATGCCGCCAGTATTCCCAAGGCTATAGCCAGATCGAAGCGCCCGCCTTCTTTGGGCAAGTCAGCCGGCGCCAGATTGACAGTGATGCGCTGCATCGGAAATTCAAAGCGGGAGTTTAATATCGCACCCCGAACTCGATCCTTGCTTTCCTTAACCGCCGTTTCCGGCAAGCCGACAATATTAAGTGCGGGCAAACCGTTGGCGACATGAACTTCAACGGTGACCAGAGGCGCTTCTATGCCGGAGCGGCCGCGACTGTAGATGACCGCTAAGGCCATGGCGATAATTCCGCGCTTACAAATCCGCCTTGCTTAGCGTTTGTTGCTCCATCTCGGCGACGCGCTTTTCCAGGTCTTCGAGTTTTGAGCGGGTTTTCGCCAACACCAGCTTTTGCACTTCAAACTCTTCGCGGGTAACCAGATCAAGCTTGCTTAACGCGCCCTGCAAAATGGCATGGAAGCTTTTTTCAAGATCGTCTTTCAGGCTGTTCAAGCCGGGAGGTATGGCGCCCGCCAAACGGTTGGCAATATCTTCTAGGGATTTAGGATCAAACATGTTGGCAGTCTCGTATTATTATGGGTTGTAGTTGTTGGGTTGCCAAAAGCCGCGTAGATTGGACTGCGTTTTTTCGCAATCCAACACAGCTTCAGGCCGCGCGTAAATCATTCAAAGGAAGATGTAACAATGACACGGATTGAATATCGGTCTTTTGGCTGGCGTGTTGCACGTCAATTCCAACCAGTACGCCATTGCTGTCAAAGTCCAGCACCACACCCTCAGCCACTTCGTCGGAATCCACCGAGGGCGTATTAGACAGATGGATATACAGTGAATCAGTTTCTTTATCGTAGCTCAGTTTCATGGTTTAAATCTCC
>JAYTLW010000160.1:0-7782 GCA_043729025.1 Methylobacter sp. | reverse complement strand
ATAACCCAACGGGTGTGGCATAGCTTTGTCGGGTAAGGGTAACCCGACCTACGCACTATTCCCGCTGTAATTCTATATTGACAGCCAACGAGCGGATTTCTTTGATTAAAACATTAAACGATTCCGGCATACCGGCTTCCATTTTATGGTCGCCATCAACGATGTTTTTATACATACGCGTCCTGCCGGTCACGTCATCGGATTTAACTGTCAACATTTCCTGCAAGGTATAAGCCGCACCATAAGCTTCCAGCGCCCAGACTTCCATCTCACCAAAGCGCTGACCGCCGAATTGCGCCTTACCGCCTAATGGCTGTTGCGTAACCAGGCTGTATGGCCCCGTTGACCGTGCATGCATCTTGTCATCGACCAAATGGTTCAACTTCAACATATACATATAGCCTACCGTAACTTCACGCTCAAACGGTTCGCCGGTCAAGCCGTCATACAGCGTAACCTGTCCGTGTTCCGGCAAGTCCGCCAACTTTAACATGGTGCGAATTTCGTCTTCGCTGGCGCCATCAAATACCGGCGTCGCCATCGGTACGCCGCCAACCAAATTAGTCGCCATTTCCAGGATTTCCTGATCGGTAAATGAAGCTAAATCTTCTTTACGGCCGCTGCTATTATAAATCTTATCCAAATAATCCCGGATCGCAGTAACCTTTGCTTTCTCTTGATCGTACTGAGCTTCCAGCATCTTGCCTATCTTGATGCCTAAGCCTTTTGCCGCCCAACCCAAATGGGTTTCGAGCACCTGTCCGACGTTCATTCGAGACGGTACGCCCAATGGATTCAAGACGATATCAACCGGATTGCCGTCAGCCGTATACGGCATGTCTTCAATCGGCCTGATCATGGAGATAACACCCTTATTGCCATGACGCCCGGCCATTTTATCGCCCGGTTGTATGCGTCTTTTAACCGCCAGGTAAACCTTGACCATCTTCAGTACGCCCGGCGCCAAATCGTCACCCATGGTGATTTTTTTACGCTTGACTTCAAACTTGCCGTCAAAATCTTTTCTTTGCTGTTCTACCTGAGCAACTACCGTTTCCAGCTGAACATTGATCGCTTCATCCTTCATGCGGACTTTCAGCCATTCCGAATGCTTCAAGCCATTAAGATAGGCTTGGCTAATTTCGGTGCCCGCTTTCAATTGACCCGGGCCTGATTGAGCAACTTTTCCAATCAATAATCTGGCCACACGCGCAAAAATATCTTCTTCAAGAATTTTCAGCTGGTCATCCAGATCTTTTCTATAACGCTTGATTTCTTCCTGCTCAATATCCAGAGCCCGCTTGTCTTTCTTGACGCCATCGCGAGTGAAGACCTGAACATCGATAACCGTACCTTCGATGCTTCCCGGTACGCGTAACGAGGTGTCCTTAACATCGGCCGCTTTCTCACCGAATATCGCACGCAATAACTTTTCTTCGGGTGTTAATTGGGTCTCGCCTTTAGGCGTTACCTTGCCCACCAGGATGTCGCCGCCTTTTACTTCGGCGCCGACATAAACAATTCCTGACTCGTCGAGCTTGGACAAGGCTTCTTCGCTGACATTTGGAATATCCGCAGTGATTTCTTCCGGGCTATGCTTGGTGTCGCGTGCCACGCAGGTTTTTTCTTCGATATGGATCGTGGTGAAACGGTCTTCTTTAACGACCCGCTCTGAAACCAGGATCGAATCCTCAAAGTTATAGCCATTCCAAGGCATGAACGCTACCAGCATGTTTTGCCCTAAGGCCAATTCGCCGATATCCGTAGACGGCCCGTCTGCCATAATGTCGCCGGCATTAACAATGTCGCCCGGTTTTACCAGCGGCTTTTGGTTGATGCAGGTATTCTGATTCGACCTTGTATATTTAATCAGGTTGTAAATATCAACGCCCGGTGTGCCCGTTTCAGTCTCCGTATCGTTTACGCGCACTACGATTCTGGCCGCATCCACCGCTTCAATCTTGCCGCCGCGCGCCGCAACCACGGTTACACCCGAATCTTTTGCAACCGTCCTTTCCATGCCTGTACCTACCAATGGCTTTTCAGCCCTTAGTGTAGGAACGGCCTGACGCTGCATGTTCGAACCCATCAACGCACGGTTAGCATCATCATGCTCGAGGAACGGAATGATGGACGCCGCGACCGATACAATCTGCTTGGATGACACGTCCATATACTGCACAGTGTCAGACATGGCCAAGGTAAATTCGTCTTTATGCCGACATGACACCAAGCCTTCAACCAGCTTACCTTTTGCATCTACGGCCACACTGGCTTGCGCAATGACGAACTCGCCTTCTTCAATAGCCGACAAATAATCGACATGGTCAGTTACTTTGCCATCGACTACTTTTCTATAAGGTGTTTCTAGGAAGCCGTAATTATTGGTTCGCGCGTAAACCGATAATGAATTTATCAAGCCGATGTTGGGGCCTTCAGGCGTTTCAATTGGACATACGCGCCCATAATGCGTTGCATGTACGTCTCGAACTTCAAAGCCCGCACGTTCTCTTGCCAAACCGCCCGGCCCTAATGCAGAAACACGACGTTTATGTGTCACCTGGGATAATGGATTATTTTGATCCATAAACTGCGACAACTGACTGGAGCCGAAAAACTCTTTTACCGCAGCAGAAACCGGTTTTGCATTGATAATTTCTTGCGGCATCAAGCCTTCTGAATCGGCCAGCGTTAAACGTTCTTTAACTGCTCGTTCAACACGAACCAAACCGACACGGAATTGATTTTCGATCATTTCGCCAACCGAACGCACCCGCCTGTTACCTAAATGGTCAATATCGTCAACATTGCCGTTGCCGTTGCGAATATCGATTAATTCCTTAAGTACGTCAATGATGTCGTCTTTAGTTAAAGTGCCGGAGCCGGTGGTTTCTTGACGTCCCAAACGACGATTAAACTTCATCCGTCCGACTGTAGACAAATCATAACGCTCATCGGTAAAGAACAGATTCTGGAACAGGTTTTCTGCCGAATCTTTAGTCGGTGGCTCGCCAGGACGCATCATCCGATAAATTTCGACCAATGCTTCAAGACTGTTGGATGTTGTATCCAGTCTCATCGCATTAGACATGTACGGACCTTTATCCAAGTCATTGACGAACAGAGTATTCAGATCGGTGATGCCGCTTTCAATGCAACGGTCTATTATCGGCATGCTGATCTCGTCGTTAACATTCGCGACCAACTCACCGGTGGCCCGGTCAATCAGATTATGCCCAAGAATCTTGCCAACCAGGTAATCCTTAGGCACGTCGACTTCAGTTATTCCGGATTTGACCATTTCACGGATATGTTTAGCCGTAATGCGACGCCCCTCTTCAACCAACACTTGACCTTTCTTGCTCTTAATGTCAAATGCTGCAATTTCGCCGCGCATACGTTCGGGCACAATATGAAAAATGCATTTTTGCGCATCGATGGTAAATTTATTCATTTCGAAGAAAATCTTGATCATTTCTTCGTTATCAAAACCTAAACCCCTTAGTAATATTGTCGCGGGGATTTTTCTACGCCTGTCTATTCGGACAAAAACGCAATCTTTATGATCGAATTCAAAGTCCAACCATGAACCACGATATGGGATAACACGGGCATTGAATAACAGCTTTCCTGACGAATGAGTCTTGCCCTTATCATGATCGAAGAATACACCCGGCGAACGATGCAGCTGGGAGACGATAACCCGCTCCGTCCCGTTAATCACGAATGTGCCGTTATCCGTCATCAACGGCAGCTCACCCATGTAAACTTCCTGTTCACGGATATCCTTAACGACCTTTGCATTAGCAGAGGCTTCTTTATCATAAATGACTAGGCGAACCAATACCCTTAAAGGCGCGGCATAGGTTGCACCTCTTTGCTGACACTCTCTTACATCAAAAACAGGCTCCCCCAATCTGTATTTCACATACTCCAGCACTGCATACCCGGAATGGCTTTCAATAGGAAAAACACTGGAGAATGCTGCATGCAAACCACTGTCTTCACGTTTTTCAGCCGTAACACCCGATTGCAAGAAGCTCGCATATGAATTAATTTGCGTTGCCAGAAGATAGGGAACTTCAAGTACCTCAGTACCTTTCCCAAAGTTATTTCGAATACGCTTTTTTTCAGTAAAAGAGTAGGACATATCGCTTCCAAACCTTTTCGTCATAGATAATTTTCTACCGTGCAATTATTGCAAACAGTAAAAGGCCGGTGACAAGGTTGCCACCAGCCATACTTGGCAGAGATGATAAAATTTAACGTCTCTACAATTGAGTCAAAATCTATTTGATTTCGACAGTAGCGCCTGCATCGACAAGCTGCTTTTTAACATCTTCAGCTTCGGCTTTAGAAACAGCTTCCTTCACCGTTGTTGGAACGCCTTCAACGGCATCTTTAGCTTCTTTCAAACCCAAGCCGGTCAAACTGCGCACCGCTTTAATGACTGAAACTTTGTTCTCGCCGAACGATGTCATAATAACATCAAATTCAGTTTGTTCTTCAACGGCCGCAGCTGCAGCCGCAGGCGCAGCTGCAACAGCTACTGCAGCAGAAACGCCGAATTTCTCTTCCATTGCTGAAATCAAATCAACGATTTCCATGACGCTCATCTTTGAGACCGCTTCCAAGATATCTTCTTGCGAAATTGCCATTCTGTATTCCTCTAAAAATAATAAGTTTTAACTGGATGTCGCGGTAGAAAATTGCTTTGCAATGTTTCTACTATGCCGCTTCTTTCTGGTCTCTAAGTGCAGCCAAAGTGCGCACAAATTTCTCTGTAGGCGCCTTCATTACTGACATCAACATACCGATACCTTGATCGCGAGTAGGCAATCTGGCAAGTCGAGTAAGCTCGGAACCATCAAATGCCTGTCCGCCAATAGCTACTATCTTGGCTATTAACTTGTCGTGAGTTTTGGCAAAATTGCTGATTAAACGCGCTGCAGAACCCGGATCTTCCATAGAAAATGCTATCAATAAGGGACCTACCAGTCCGCTTTGCATGCATTCAAATTCAGTCCCGACCACGGCTCGTTTTGCCAGTGTATTTTTTACCACGCGCAGATAAACACCTGTCTCTCTCGCAGTTTTGCGCAGTTCGGTTAATTCCGTAACTGTCAATCCTCGATATTCTGCTGCAATTGCAGAATGAGCTTTAGCGGCGAATACAGCGACTTCTTTTACGACAGCTTTTTTGCTATCTAAATTTAGTGCCACAGCTTACCTCCGGAATTTATCCCCAGATTAATGAAAAGTGTTCATTCGAACACCCCTTACGGTCCCTTTCCCCAGCTTGTAGGTTCCAGCTTCCGTCTACGCAGGAAAGATTAAGTTTTACAACACCTGCGGTCTTTGACGGTTGCCGAACGGGTCGACAACCCAAAGTCTTTTACTCGGTAATTGCTCCTGCATTACACTACCTCGGCAACTGCTCCTGCGTTGCTCTACCTCCTGCATCCTTGCAGTCGTCCTGCGTCCATGCAGTCGAAGCTTACATTGAAATACTGCTTTGATCCAACCACAAACCAGGCCCCATCGTCGAGGACAAGGTTATCTTCTTAATATATATGCCTTTTGCAGCGGTTGGCTTTAACTTTCTTAAATCTGCCAGCAACGCTTCCAAATTACCTTGAATGGCAGCCGCATCGAATGTAACCTTTCCCAGTGTACAATGAATAATACCTGATTTATCAGTACGATAACGCACTTGCCCTGATTTGGCATTTTTAACTGCCGTGGCGACATCAGCGGTTACCGTCCCTACTTTAGGATTAGGCATTAAACCGCGTGGCCCTAAAATCTGACCCAATTGACCCACCACTCTCATGGCGTCTGGAGAAGCGATTACTACGTCAAAATTCATTTCGCCTTTTTTTACCAACTCGGCCAAGTCGTCCATACCGACTATGTCCGCGCCCGCTTCTTTTGCTGCATCAGCGTTAGATCCCTGAGTAAAAACCGCAACCCTGACTGACTTTCCGGTTCCATTAGGTAATACCGTGGCGCCCCGGACATTTTGATCGGACTTGCGAGGATCAACACCCATATTGACGCTTACGTCGATTGCTTCATTAAACTTTGCAGTGCCTAACTCTTTCAACAGCTTAACGGCTTCTGAAATTGAATACTGCTTGGATTTGTCAACCTTTCCTTTAATGATTTTTGCTTTTTTCGACAACTTAGCCATTACATCCCCTCCACATTCAGGCCCATGCTGTAAGCACTGCCTGCAATCGTCTTTACAGCGGCTTCCAGGTTTGCAGCATTCAAATCTTCCATTTTGGTTTTAGCAATTTCTTCCAATTGAGCTCGAGTTACCGTACCCACCTTCTTGGTATTAGGATTACTGCTACCACTTTTAATGCCGGTCGCTTTCTTCAAAAGAATCGAAGCCGGCGGAGTTTTTGTAATAAAAGTGAAACTACGATCGCTATAAACAGTGATGACCACAGGCAAAGGCAAGCCTTTTTCTGTATCTTGAGTTTTAGCGTTAAACGCTTTGCAAAATTCCATGATATTAACGCCACGCTGACCCAATGCCGGCCCTACCGGTGGACTTGGATTTGCTTCTTGCGCTTTAACCTGCAATTTTATATATGCGGTTATTTTTTTTGCCATTTCTTACTCCAAATATGGGTACATGCGCTTTTCAGCTCCCCTAGACACAAAAAATCACTGCCTTATACAGGCAGTGATTTTGTAAACACTATACATCCAAATCCAATTAACTTTTTTCAACCTGCCCAAAGCCAAGCTCGACGGATGTTGATCGGCCAAAAATGAGCACTGATATCTTTATTTTACTTTTCTCATAATTAACTTCTTCGACAACACCATTAAAATCCTTAAATGGCCCATCAATTACTCTAATTACTTCGCCAGCCTCAAACATCGTCTTAGGTCGCGGCTTATTCACCCCGTCTTCCACTCTGTTCAGTATAGCCATCGCTTCTTTTTCGGATATAGGCGCCGGACGATCTGAAGTTCCGCCTATGAAACCCAACACCCTGGGCACATCTTTGACCAAATGCCAGGTTTCATCAGTCAAATCCATCTGCACTAAGACATAACCGGGAAAAAACTTTCTTTCACTTTTTCGCTGCTGCCCCATACGCATTTCTACCACTTCTTCGGTAGGCACCAGGATTTTTCCAAAATACTGCTCCAAACCTTCCCGCTTAATTCTCTCTTCTAGCGCTTGCTTGACTTTATTCTCAAAATTTGAGTAGGCGTGCACAACATACCAGCGTAGCGCCATTCCTTTACCCTCCTTGACCGGTTAAAAAGCGCACACTCCAAAACAAGAACATATCCAGCAACCACAGGACAAAACCAACTAAAATGACCATTGCAAACACCAGCAATGTGGTGCGTAAAGTCTCATCACGAGTTGGCCATACAACTTTCCTGACCTCTTGCTTGGATTCCAAAACGAAACTCCAAACATTACGCCCCATAGCCGTAGTGAGTACCATACCTGCTACAATCATGACCACAACCACCAAACCAAGAACTCGGTATAACAGCGGCATATCTGAGAAGTAATAAAAAGCAGCTACAGCAGCAACCACAAAGATGACGGAAAAAACTTGTTTGACAACATCAAAAACTGATGCCGATGCCTCTACCTGTGTGTTCATGTGTTATTTACTATGAAAATAGATTTGATTTGATATGCTTTAATCTGAATGGCAGGCCAGGAGGGTCTCGAACCCCCAACCCGCGGTTTTGGAGACCGCTATTCTACCAATTGAACTACTGACCTATTCAGACAAG
>JAYTLW010000159.1:0-17020 GCA_043729025.1 Methylobacter sp. | reverse complement strand
GCCCCATTGTTTTAACTGATCGATCACTTCCTGAACCAGAACTTCCGGCGCGGAGGCTCCGGCGGTGACGCCAACCACGGTAACGTCTGCAAACCAGTCTTTCTGCATATCTTTTGCAGTATCAATCAGGTAGGACTTCTTACCCAGTTGCTCCGCGATTTCGCGTAAACGATTGGAGTTGGAACTGTTAGGCGAACCGACCACGAGAATAATATCAGCCGTTTTGGCCAGCTCATAAACCGCATCCTGGCGGTTTTGTGTGGCATAGCAGATGTCGTCTTTTTTCTGCTCCTGGATGCCCTTAAAGCGCAATCTTAAGGCGTCGACCATGATTTTGGTGTCGGTCATCGACAAGGTGGTTTGCGTGACATAAGCCAGATCATCGGGATTTTTTACCACCAGGTTTTTAACGTCTTCGGGGGTTTCCACCAGATAAATGCCGCCCTTGTCGGTACACCGCTCATATTGGCCCATCGTGCCTTCAACTTCCGGGTGTCCGGCATGACCGATCAGGATCACTTCCCTATCCTCTTTGGCATGTTTGGCGACCTGCAAATGTACTTTGGTGACCAGTGGACAAGTCGCGTCAAAAACCGTTAAATTGCGCTCTTTAGCCTCGTGTTGCACTTGTTTGGAAACGCCGTGGGCGCTGAAGATCAAATAAGAGCCGACCGGCACATCGGTTAAGTCTTCAATGAAAATAGCGCCTTTGTCTTTAAGTCCGTCCACCACCGTACGGTTGTGAACGACTTCGTGACGGACGTATATCGGCGCGCCGAAAGCCTCGATAGCCTGGTCGACAATTTCAATAGCCCGGTCGACACCGGCACAGAATCCACGGGGGTTGGCGAGTACAATTTGCATATGTTTTAAATTTATCTAGTGGGTGTATTTAGGCTATTTTAACTCAACATTGTTTCCGATACGATAATTCCGTCGGCATCGGCATATAAAAAATGATTTTGTTTGAAATTGACGCCGGCGAAAGTGACTAATAAGTTGCGGTCGCCAAGGTCTTTCTTGTGGCTTTTTAACGGGTGAGTATGCAACGCGCGTATGCCAATCGGAAGTTGATTGATGACTGTGGAATCACGGATACAGCCATGTATAACGATGCCCTGCCAGCCATTGGCGACGGCAATTCTTGCCAAATTTTCGTCCAGCAGAGCACAACGGTGGGAGCCCCCGCCATCGACGACCAGCACCCGCATTGCAACTTTCTGCTCCAGAACCGTTCTGACCAAGGTATTGTCCTCAAAAGCTTTTACCGTGGTGATTTGGCCGAAAAAGCTAGTGTGACCGCCGTAAGCTTGCAGCAACTGCTCGGCAATCTGGAAATTATTTTCCTCGGAATGAGTATCGCAAAGATTGCCGGTAGTAAATGTCATGATTGAATGTCCAGGAAAAAAAGTTTAAGGATAGAGTCGGCGCATCGCTAGATTTTCTAAAGTATACCGCGCCGACAGTCGATTTTCACCGTAAACTTCAGGAGCGATTTGTTCTCTGCAGTATTGTTTTGCGGCTGACCAATGCTTAAATTTGTAACAGCACAAGCTTACGGGGATGATACTGGCGTTCTCAAGGTAAAAGTAACCGGCCCGTTATTGATCAGCGCAACCTGCATGTCGGCGCCAAACTGACCGAAAGCAACGTTTGGGTAGGTTTGCCGAGCCAACTGTTGCAGATAGTCGAACAACTCCTTGCCTAATTCCGGTGGCGCCGCAGCAATAAAACTGGGCCGGTTGCCCTTTTGTGTGTCGGCCGCCAGCGTAAATTGGGGAACCAATAACAAACCGCCGTTAATATCCCTTAAGCTCAGGTTCATGCGGTTATCGCTATCGGCAAAAATGCGGTAGTTGAGGATGCGTTCCAGCAGCCGTTGGGCATCTTTTTGAGTATCCGTCTTTTCCACCGCAACCAGCGCCATAATGCCGATGCCGATGTCCCCGACCTCCCGATGATTGACAGTGACTGTAGCGGTGGTGACGCGCTGGATGATGGTGATCATAAGGTTTTGTGAAAGGAGTTTACCGGTTCGATAAGCTCCAGTCCTGCCGTGGGATGATTGTAGACGTAAACCCAGGCACTCAGCATGGCTCCATTTTCAAGCAATACTGCCTGCATCAGACGCAGATATTCGTTGGGTTCTGGGAACCCCGAGCCGAACTGTTCGTAGCGATCGAGCAGTGGCAACGCAGTATCGGCTTGATGCAGCAGATAGACCTCGCCCGGAACAGTATCATTGGGATCCACGGAGGGAACTGCGCCGGGGTAGTCGCCGATGTTATACAGCTTGCCGCGAAAGTTGGCATAAGCCACAAATTCCGCATGATCCGCCAACAAACGAGACATCTCGTTGTTCGCATCGCGCCTGAGTGTTCCATAAACAAAAATAGTATCGGGGTTCATGGTGTTCTGCGTCTCGTGCCGCTGGAGCGGTGCAGGATATATTCCCACGCCTGAGTGACATTAAGGGCGGATAGTCCCTTCTCCCTCAGGGAGAAGGTTAGGATGAGGGGGTCAAACAAAGCTTTTTTCCTTATTCTCCTCACCTCAACCCTCTCGGCAACTGCTCCTGCATTGCTCTCGATCGCCGTTCCGGACGCGATTCTACCTCCTCCTTCCCTGGAGTCGTACCTCCTGCATTCATGCAGTCGTCCAGCAGGAGAAGGGGCCTTTTTCTTAACTTAATGGCAGTGACGCCGGAGCGTGGGAATAATGTCGGAGATTATTTTAATGCCCAACCTCTACCTTGCCGCCCTTGGTCTGACCGATTTCAGCCAAAGTTTTATTAAACCAAGCTGTATCCAGATCAAAAGGCTTGCCGCCCTTGATACGGGGGAACTCAATCGCACGCAGTACAAAACCTTGATCATCATCGTGACCGATAACGCCTGATTCGCGGCGGAATGCACACTCAACGGCCAGATCGGCACAAGACTTGATCAGGCGAATATCTTCAACATTGGCCGCAGCAGCGCGGGCGAAATAGCCTGATTTTTGCACCAGCGTCTTTTCCGCGCCGATCATTTCTGCAAACTGGTCGCCGAACCATTTACCGGGATTAACCGCATCCAACTTGACGTGTCCGAACGCATCGCGCGGCACTTCCTGACCTTTGGCTTGCATTTGGGCAACAATAGACTCAAGGCCCGCGCCTTCCGAAACGAAGATATTCACGCAATCCACTTTATCCATCACCGCACGAAGACGCTTTGCTTCCGCAGCAAGATCGATAGTCATTTCAGGGATAAAAACGCCATGTACTTCATAAGTGGCGCGATCCAAACCCAGCTCAGGCAACCATTCGGCGCGATCCAGCAGCTTGCGGTATTCCACAGCGGTAGCAGCAGTCAGCCAGCCGCAGCTGCGTCCCATCACTTCATGGACAATCAGCATGCGCGGATTGGAATTGTTTTCGGCAACAACGTTCCAAAAGTAACGCGCGCCCTGCTCGGCTGCCGTCCAGGCGCCTAACGATTGTTTGATAGGAAATACGTCATTATCGACGGTTTTAGGCAGACCGATAACGGTAAGACCGTAGTCGTTTTTGGCGAGGAAAGCGGCAAGATCGGCCGCAGCGGTATTGGTATCGTCCCCGCCGATAGTGTGCAGAATATCCACACCGTCTTTGACCAGTTGGTCGGCGGCAACTTTCTGCGGGTCCTGACCTTCCTGAACCAGTCCGCGTTTAATGCAGTCTTTAACGTTGGTCAGTTTGACGCGGCTGTTGCCGATCACCGAGCCGCCAAAGCGATGCAAAAGCCCTGCTTTTTCACGGATCGCCGGAGTGACGGTATAAAAATCGCCCAACAACAGACCTTTATAACCGCTACGGTAGCAGATGATTTCAATCGTAGGGTCGATTTCAGTGTAACGCTCGATCAGGCTGCCGATAGCGGAGTTTAGGCAGGGAGCCAAGCCGCCCGCCGTAAGAATTGCGACTTTTTTAGGTTTGTTCATGGGAAAACTCGAAGGGTGAAATTAAAAAAATGAAAATTTTATCATACAAAGACGGCTCTTTTTTAGTCTTTCGCATCATTCTCACGCTCTCTGCATGGAAAAGATATAACGGCCAAAGCAAGCTTTGGACTCCAAAAAACACGGGCACCGGAGTACAAAGCTTGCTTTGCCTACATGGACAGATATTTGCTCCTGCAATATCTGCATTCACCACATCCATGTGGATTATGTAGGTAAGGAGCGTGAGCAGGAGCGGAAGCTTTGTAATTTCGGCGAAAGTGCGTAGCAAACCACTTTTCAGTCTTTTGCCTTGAGCCTTTCGCCTGCTTAAATCACCCTTCCAGATGATAGCCGACGATGCGCTCGACTTCGTTTTTCGAGCCCAAGATAACCGGAACCCGTTGATGCAGGCCCTTAGGCTTGATGTCGAGGATGCGCTCACGTCCGGTGGAACAAGCGCCGCCCGCTTGCTCGATAATAAAAGCCATCGGATTGGCCTCGTACATAATGCGCAGCTTTCCGGCTCGTGAAGGATCGCGCAAATCGTAGGGATACATAAAAACCCCGCCGCGCGTCAGAATCCGATAAACTTCCGCCACCATCGACGCCACCCAGCGCATATTAAAATCTTTTTGTCGCGCGCCTTCCGTACCCTGCAAACATTCGTCAATATAGCGGCGTACCGGCGGCTCCCAAAAACGTTGATTCGACATATTGATGGCGAATTCATTGGTGTCTTGGGGAATCATCATGTTGGGATGAGTCAGGATGAATTCGCCTATATCCTGATCCAAAGTGAAGCCGTTCACGCCGTGACCGGTAGTCAAAACCATCATCGTCGACGGGCCGTACAGCACAAAACCCGCGCAAACCTGTTCGGAACCCTTGCGCAAGAAATCTTCCAGTGCCGGTTCCACGCCTTCGCAGCAACGCAGTATCGAGAATATGGTGCCTACTGCCAGATTGACATCAATATTTGAAGAGCCGTCCAAGGGATCGAACAAGGCCAGGTACTTGCCTTTGGGATACTGCATGGGAATGCTGATGATGCCGTCGATTTCTTCCGAGGCCATGCCGGCCAAATGACCGGTCCAATTCAGCGCATTCACCATAATGTCATTGGTGATGATGTCCAGTTTCTTTTGCACCTCGCCTTGCACATTCTCGGACTCGGCGCTGCCCAGCACACCCACCAGATTGCCCCGATTAACCAAATGCGAGATTTTCTTGCAGGCGGTAACCACATCGTTCAGCAATGAAGTAAAGGTTCCCGATACACCGGGCAGCTCGCGCTGCTGCTCGATGATAAACTGGGTCAAAGTCACATGATTGGTCATTGTTAAGCGCTCCGATGGCGGTGGTTCAAATAATAATTACAGTTGGCATAGGCAGTTTTGCGGTATGCGCAGACACGCAGCGCCTTGCCGGACAAAGAAAGCCACTGTCGATTACTGATCGTATTGTAAATCATAAACGGCGGTATTGATGTCGCTAATATGGATGTAATACCAATCCCAATAAGTTGTTGTTTGAATCCACTCAACCTAACCTTCTCCCGCTGGAGAAGGGATAGCATGTGAACTTATTGGGATTGGTATAATGTCCTGGGATTGCTTAGCCGAAATATAATCGACTAAGCTGCTGCTAAAACGCTCTGTAAAGTCCAAAATCAAATAACGTATAATTATTCGGTATTCACGTATTGCGGCACAGGCCCAAAATAACAAAGGAGCCAACTATTTATGTTGCACATATCCAATCAGGTCGATATTCCTGACAGTGAGATTGAAGTTCATGCGATACGTGCACAGGGAGCGGGCGGTCAGAACGTAAACAAAGTATCAACAGCCGTGCATTTGCGATTTGATATTAACGCATCCTCATTACCCGAGTTTTATAAAGAACGGCTGTTGGCTTTAAATGACCAGCGTATTTCAAAAGAAGGAGTGATCGTCATTAAGGGGCAGCAGTTCCGCACTCAGGAAAAAAACAAAGAAGACGCCTTGAGTCGGCTACAGGTCTTAATCCGAAGTGTGGCTATCCTGCATAAAAAGCGCAAAGCAACCAAGCCGACCCAAGGATCAAAGTTGAGGCGTTTAGACAGCAAAGCCAAGCAAGGCCGGATTAAAGCCTTAAGAGGGGATGTTAATTACGATTAGTCCATCTGCTTGAGATTCTGTTGGGCTGTACACTAAGATAAGCACTAGCGATGTCTTTAGCAAAGCACCAAACAGGGTCGAAAATTTCAACTATAAAACTTGTAAGAGAGTCAGCTGGAAACTTAGCGCTCCGATTCTTTCTTAGCCACCTTATCCCGCAAATAAACCGGCATGGCCTGTTCGACTGCAACGGCCGTGCCCTGCTCGAAGCCACGCGCGCCTAAACGGGCTATCGCGCCGGCTCTGGGTAGCCTGTCGGCTTCGTGGCGACTAACGAGTCCTGCTAAGCGGGTCGTTAATGGCTGGGAATAAACGCCCCAGCCGGAACCGATGCCGACTCCGCTCAAATGGGGAAATTCTACCAGCTCGGCTGGAGTCACAGCTTCCTCGCCGATCAGTTCGGCGTAGCCTTCTGCATCACGGCGATAAACGCCCCAGAAAATCTCGCCCATGCGCGCATCCATCGCGACATAGGCGACGCTCTCTTCATTGTTTTCAAAAAAATCCTGGGCTATGGCCGCCAATGTAGACACCGGAACCACCGGCAAATCGGCGCCCAAAGCGATGCCCTGAATCACGCCGGTGGCGATACGCACCCCGGTAAACGAGCCGGGGCCACGACTGAACGCCAGCGCATCCAGCTGTTGCGGCTTCAAGTCTGCCTCCGCCATTAAGGCATCAATCATCGGCAAAATCAGTTTGGTATGTTCTTGGGGCGCCAGCTGGTAACGCTCATTTACCTCGCCGTCAATAAATAGCGCTGCCGAGCAGGCTTCGGTCGATGTTTCTACTGCCAGTAATTTCATTGTTTGGTCTCTGTGGTTATTTCGTTAGTCGCGACGTGGGCGTCGCTCCCACCGACTATAACTTGCTTTATTCTTCCAACCGTTCAGCCTGAAAAAACGCCCGCACCTCTTCTATGTCGCGGGTGCGCTTCATGGCCGGTACGCTGTCTAAAAATATCTGCCCGTAGGATTTTTTTAACAAGCGCGGATCGCACACCATCAACACACCCCGGTCTGTTTCATCGCGAATCAAGCGGCCTATGCCCTGCCTTAATGCAATCACGGCGGTGGGCAGCTGGTATTCGAAAAACGAGTTGCGCCCCTGTTTGCTCATCGCGTCCAGCCGTGCTTTTAACACCGGATCGCCGGGAGATGCGAAAGGCAGTTTGTCTATAATGACGCAGGATAAGGCCTCGCCCCTGACATCCACGCCTTCCCAAAAACTTGAGGTGCCCAGCAACACGGCATTACCCGCTTCCTTAAACTGCTCCAGTAATAAAGCTTTGGGACGACTGCCCTGAATCAGCAGCGGATAGTCTATTTTTTTCTCCAGCAGTTCAGCCGCCTGTTTGAGCGCGCGATGACTGGTAAACAGAAAAAACGCCCGGCCCTTGCTGGCCTGCAACACCGGCACCGCAAACTCGACGATAGTCGGGATAAACTCTGGATCATTGGGCTGCGGCAAGCCTTTCGGATGATAAAACAACGATTGATGAGCATAATCGAATGGACTGCCCCAGCTTTCGCTGACCGCATTGCTAAGCCCCAGATTATTGGCGAAATGGTCGAACTTGTTCGCCACGCTTAAGGTCGCCGAGGTGAAAATCCACGCCGCCTGATGTTGCTGCATAAAGGCGCGAAATTCGGCGGCAATATCCAGCGGCGTCCGGCTCAAAGTGAAGGTATTTTTATAGGTTTCATACCAGCGTATCCATTTGCCGCTGTTATCTTCGAGGATAATCTTTAATTGGTTCGCCAGTTCGCCTGCGCGTTTAAAACACGCATCCAGGCCTTTGGTTTTAACCGATGCCAGCTCCAGTTGATCGGCCAGGCGCTGCAACTGGTCTTTAACCGCAGTCAAGCTTGCAGCTATTTTGGGATTATTTTCGATGTCCTGCCAATCGCCGCGTCTAAGCTCGATGCCGAAGGCCAACCGCAAATCCTTAACTTCATGTTCCAGATCTTCTGAGGCGGTGCGCAAGGCTGGAATATCGGTGGCGTCTTTAAAATATTCCATCAACGCGTCTTTCGCCAAGTCATTGAGCTGCTTGGCGCTCACCGTAATACCTAGAAAATTGGACGCAGTATCGGCCAGTTGATGCGCCTCGTCGATAATGACCACCTCGGCATTGGGCAATAACTCGCCGAAACCGCTGTCGCGTATCGACCAGTCCGCGCACAGCAAATGATGATTGACCACCAGAATCTCGCATTCCTGGGCCTTTTTTCGGGCCTTGACCAGAAAGCATTCGGCGTAATCCGGGCAATCCTGGCCCAGGCAATTATCCAGGGACGAAGTCGCCTGATACCAGACCGGGTCGGACTCCGATACCTCGGACATTTCTGAGGTGTCGCCGGTTTTGGTGCGTTTTGACCAGGATTTGATTTTTGCCAGGGCCACTGCATCTTCCTTGCTGAAACCCAGGTTTGATGTCAACGCGTTTTGCAGCCGATAGGTGCATAGATAATTGCTGCGGCCTTTTAACAGCGCGGCGATGAACGGGGTTTTGAGTGCCTTACGGATCACCGGCAAATCCTTGTTAAACAGCTGATCCTGAAGATTCTTGGTGCCGGTCGAAATAATGACCTTTTTGCCTGACAGGATGGCCGGCACCAGATAGGCAAAGGTCTTGCCGGTGCCGGTGCCGGCTTCTGCGATTAAATGCTGGTTTGCTTCGATTGCATGGGTAATCGCCTCGGCCATTTCAAGCTGGGCCGCCCGTGGCTGGTAGCCTGGAATTACTTTTGCCAGGTCGCCGTCACGGCTGAAAAATTGTTTCGCGTCTGTCAATTGAGTCTCTTGCTCACTTTTTATTACTCTTAAAAATTCAACCAACCAGCGCAGTTCATTGATTAAAAAATCCGATCAAAGATCAGAACTTACCGGCTGATGACCGATAAAACAACCGCCGTAGCCAGTTAAAAGGACATTTCAGCGCATAGTGTTAACATTGGACATTATTAAAAAGCTTATTATTATCAAGCCCAGTAACATAAAAATAACAACTTTATCATCGTCAAAATCAAATTTCAGTATTCCCCCTCAAACATTCAAGACCCATTAAAAAAACTTTTCTTGAGTAACCAACACATCGGCCACCAGGGCCAAGGCATTGGCCGTCCGATCCGTGGAAATAGCGACCAGGCCATACTCGGAATTTCGCTCGATGAACCGAATACTGCGCAATTCTATGCCCGCGTCGGTAAAGCGCCGGGCAATTTTTGCCAATGCCCCCGGCTCATCTTTTAATTTAACCAGAATGGCGTCTTCGGTGATAATGCGCATGTTTTTGAGCTGGTGCACCGCTTGTAATGCCGGGTCATAATGATTGACATTCAACACCACGACAACATGTTCTCCGACCGTTTCCGCGTCGATTGACTCAATATTAACATTTGCAGCGGCCAAAGCTTCGGTAATTTCGGTGACAACTCCGAATCGGTTTTCAGAAATGATGCTTAATTGTTTCATAACCGCCTCCCTTATGGATGTTGTTGCGGGTTGGATGTTTGGGATGCCGTCATGTCGGCAATCAGGCTGTCGATATGGCGGGTTTCAACATGCGGCATAGTAATAATATGAGCAATGTCATACTGAGAGGCGAGTTGCCATTTATTCAGTATGTCCTCGGAGCATTTGGGGAATACCACGGTGATTGAGTTCTTGTTGCGCCAGGCAGGTATGCCTATCTGATGAAAGCTTTTGACTGCATATTCGGCCATCGCAAGGCTGTGCTCAATGATCTCCCGGAAACCCTCGATGCCTTTAGTATGGATGGCATACCAGAGAAATAAGGGCGTAATCGCATTTCTTGAGCCGGCCACCGTGGTATCTAAAGTGCCGATATATTCGATGGCGCGGGCAATACGATCAACATGGATTTTCCGGGCCAAGGCGATCCCGCAAGGAATGGGGGAGCCTATCATTTTGTGTCCGCTGATCGAAATGCTGTCAATGCCGGCATTGAAATCGAAGGCTTGCGGCTGCTTGACGAAGGGCAAAATCATCCCGCTTAAAGCGGCATCGCAATGAATATAATACCGGGTGATCGCGAGATCCTGCATGATCTGTTTAATCTTATCGATATTATCCACCGCCCCGGTCATGGTAGTCCCGATAGTGGCGAAAATAATCGGCGGCGCATCCCGGTGTATCCGTATCGTTTCAGCCAGATCCTGATAATCTATTTCGCCGTTTTTCTGGCTTTTTATCATGATATTACGGGCATGAACCATGCGTAAAATCTTGGAAACGCTGTAATGGGTCGCCTCGGAATAATAAACCAGCCCATCAGGAAAGGTTTCTCGGGCAATATAAATTCCATACATATTGCCCTCGGTACCGCCATTGGTCACATAGCCCCATATCTCATCGGGATTGGCATGAGTCAGACCTGCAAAATAACGAATAACCTCACGCTCATATTCATGACTGTTCAGGTGATAGCGGCTTTCAATAAAGGGGTCGCCGACATTATTCATCGGCAAATTAAGAAACGGATATAACGGGGTATAATCAAAACTACGCGTGCAGGGATAACCCAGAAAATGGTCTGCTTCGACTTTTAGGCCCCTTAAAAAATCGTTCAGGCGCTGTTGGAGTTCAGGCTGTAAGGGATGCGTACCCAAACCAACATTGATGTCATTCATGCAAATCCCTGGGGTTGCTATTTGGAATGGGTTAGTCTGGATTTTTTTAAGCACCAGACGTTAACTGTGGAACCTTTAAATAATGCAGCCATTGAGCAATGGACACAACCCGTATTAAATATGATTTTTCGCAGAAAATAAAACGCAACAATAACTAAAAAGTACCATCGTTTATTTTAAGCTAAGCTGCAATCTAACGCGTTCTTTCTTTTTACGAACAACGATAGACTCCGCTAATTGGTCGCGCCGTTATTACATCCTTTTATCGAGGGGCGTCAAATTATGCCAATAGTTGCAATAAGTTGCTGATACGAATATTGAATTATAAAACAGTCTGGAAATAGTCCTGTGCGGCAGCTTATTTTCAACTGAGAAAACGAATAAAGGGAGCGAGTGCTCCCTTTATATGGTGATGGTTGAGCATTATCTGGTTACAGGATCGTTTCCGATTTATTGTGCCGATTACAAGTCTGTTAATTTTTCGTTAGACACAAAAATTTCGGTTTGTTAGTCGATGGAAATTTGTGTCGTTTGTTTAAACGCACCCAACATCACCAATACACCCCCAGCATTAAAAAGGCTCCAACCACTATAAATTTCATAGTCCACATGTCCATGGAACAATAATAATGATCGTAGTGATGCATAAGCTCTTCAATTTTGTTGGCACCGACTTGGTCGCGCATATGAATTCTTCTGGTCATGATAATTCTCCTCTTTATTTAGTTAATAATGAACGGTAACTTCGCATTTGCCCCACTAATACACCCTGAATTTCCACCTGTGCGGGATGATAACGCAGGGCTTCCATGTTGGAGTTGGCCGGAATTAACAAGGTTTCATGCGGGTACTGTTCGATAAATTTCAGCGTGGCTTCGCTCTTATCGACTAAAGCCACCACGATTTCGCCATTACGGGCATGACAGCGCTGTTCTATAACCACCCAATCGCCATCGTAGATGCCTTCTTCAATCATCGAATCGCCTTTCACCTTCAACACATAACAAGGCTGGTCGGTTTTGATTTCATCGGGGATGGTCATGTAGCGCACATCTTCAATCGCCTCAATCGGCTTGCCTGCGGCAATCATGCCGACGTAGCGCAGCGAGTGGGGCGTTGCAATGCTGTCCTGGCCGATTTTCTTGGCTTTTTCGGTTAAGCGAATACCCCGGTGTTTGCGATCCAGGGCTTCGATCAACTCAGCTTCAATCAAACCCTGGATCAGGCGGTGCAGTGAACCGCGCGATTTAAGTCCCAGTGCCCCGCACAATTCCTCAAGGGTTGGCGGATGAGCAAAGGCCTGCGGATTTTGTAATAAAAAATCAACAATCTCTCTTTGTTTTCGGGTCAGTGTATTCATAATATTTTGTTTTTATTTAGTTCCTGTTAAGGATAGCATAAATAAATTATAAGAACAAAAAAAGAACTATTATTTTTTTGATAGCAGGCTATGCACACTGTTAATCACCGAGTTTCAGTAGCCCTATGTTGTCCATGCCATTGATTTTGATCTTGGAAAATGACAGGGCAGGGTTGCATGGCTATTGTCAATGGCCAGCAGAATTGAGTCGGCAAGGCACATCGCTGTTCGGCCGGAACGCCGTATTTCCCGCTTGGGCGCCCTGGTTAAGCGCCCCGCTTATTCTGGAGGCTATCGCATTGAAAAATTAGGGACATATGAACAGCCGGATCCTCCGAAATAGGCTCAATGCTGATTGACATCCTATTCACAAGCATCAACCTCCGCTGTTTCTGAGGTGAGCGCAATTTAACCCCCGTCTATTTTTTGTTTCCAGCCTTTGCAATCTTTTATAAAAGAGCTGGTAACAAATCATTATTTTTTTAACAATAACTTATTGTTTTTATTTATGTTTTAATGTAATTTTTTGCGTGATTTGTAATACTAAGCATAACGAATCATAACCGAAACATGCAAAAGTCACGCAGACTTCCCGCATCGATGCATCAAAATGGTGTCGCATAAACAGCTTCCACAGCATGTTTTGTATTTTGAAAACGCCAATAATAATGATAGCATTGATAGCAGCTATAATTTTGGAGTGTATCTATGCCCAGTTTAGTCGTTAGAAATCTTGATGAGTCAATAATCAACGCTCTTAAGGCAAGAGCCGTAGCGCACCACCGTTCTACAGAAGCAGAGCATCGTGCAATTTTGGCAGAAGTCTTGATGAAGCCACAGCGAAAATCTTTTGCCGAAGCCTTATCAAGCATTCCTGCTGTCGGTACCGATGCAGATTTTATAAGGCTCAACGACGATACTAGAGCGCCCAATGTATTTGATTGATACCAACGTCATCAGTGAAATTAGAAAAGGTGATAGGGCAAATGTTGGTGTTCGCCAGTTTTTTAATGCTGCCATTCAAAATAACGCCCGTCTATATGTTTCATCAATCACTATTGGTGAGTTGCGCAGGAGTGTTGATTTGATTTTTCATCGGGGTGATACCCGTCAAGGCAAGCTACTGGAAAACTGGTTAAATTCTATCCTCGAACACTATCAAGACAACATTCTTAGTGTTGACTGCGAAATTGCTTTGCTTTGGGGGAAAATGCGCGTTACAGACCCTCAGCACGCTCTCGATAAATTAATTGCTGCAACCGCGTTAAACTACGACCTAATTGTTGTTACGCGTAACGTCAAAGATTTCGAAAGTACAGGCGTCAGTCTACTGAATCCTTTTGTAGAGTAGATTATGATCGTATTTTCCGATACTACACCAATAATCGCGTTGAGCAGCATTCAATGTTTGCATTTTCTGCCACAAATGTTTACATCCGAACAATTCTATTCGTTAACACTAACCAGTACATGATTTAAACCGCCGCTGAAATACGAAAATCAGAGACATGCAAAGCTTTAAAAGCCGCCCTTGCCGATACGATTAACCCTTGTTTTTTTGCCTGACCAATAATCGCCGCAGTGCCGATAACACGTAGTCCTTTTTCCTTCGCCACAGCACGACCTGCACGTTCATCCATAATCAACAAAACCTCGTCAGCATGACTTAAACCCAGATTAATACAGTCCGTTTCACCGGCGTCTAGATCAATATTTAATCTCGGCTCTATCGGTTCGGCTATATCTTTATCCAGCCTGCGTCGATGGCCTGAGCAATAGTCTCTTCACCACGCGCTGCTGTACCTGGTAACACTTTATTCTTTACGGTCTCGGGCAGAAAAACCGTCCCCAAAATAGTAGGTAACCACTTTAAGCCATCCACACGCTCAACATCTATAGCTTGAATTTTTCGCTCTAATGACATGATTCGTTGTTCATGGTTACTCATAATTTGCTTGCAAAATCTGGCTCAATGCTCAGCAACACAATGGTTGCAGGATAGTATTTTCACCCGAAACGCCATATCATAAAACATAGTCCAGCTATATTCGAAAATATAGACACCCACCCGGATCAAACTTATGCAAAAACTCGTCATCTACAATCATGGTAAAATTTAAGCCAAGGGCTGAGGCTATTGGGATATTTCATGGCTGGCAGGACGAGGTTGTTCCACCGGAAAATGCCTGGGGGTTTTGTCAGAAATATCGCGCCTGTTTGAAACTATACGATACAGATCACAGCATGTTAAACGTCATGCCTCAGTTAATTGACACTTCAGTCAATTTTTGACCAAATTAAAGTATGTATAGTTCCTTAAATTTTTATCAACAACATAAGCTAATCACCTGATGAAAATTGGCATACAAACCTGGGGCTCTAATGGCGACATTCGTCCGATGCTGGCATTGGCAGATGCTCTAAAAAAAGCCGGCCACGCTGTGACGCTGGTGGTGAGCAGCATCGACAACCACCGTTATGATGGTATCTGCGAGCAATTGGGGATAGCCTACCGGCAAGTCCCGGAGCATATTGATTTTGATATGCAGGATTTTGCCCAGCGTTCGTTTCGGATGCATCCTCTACAATGGCTACGGGCTTTGCTTGATGAGGCATTCTTTCCCTGCGAACAAGCCGTGTATCAGGCTGCACAACAATTAGCTGCCGATAACGACTATGTGATCGGCCATCATTTTCTCTATCCGCTAAAGCTTGCAGCGTTACAGCAGCATAAGCCTTTTTTCAGTGTCACACTCTGCCATGCCGCGATTCCCAATCCTGTCGTCCCGCCGTTAAGCTTTCCTGATTTGGGTAAGGCTATCAATAAATTGAGCTGGAAACTATTGGATGTCGTGTTCAATGTAGCCTTAAAAAAACCGTTGAGCCGTTTGTGGCTGCAAACTGGCGAAACGCCGCCAGCTCATATGCTGACCGAATTGCTGACCTCACAACAACTCAATTTGGTAGCGGTCGACCCGTTGTTTTGTCCCTCGTTTGAGCAATGGGAAACTAATCACCAAATCTGCGGTTTTTTGAATTTAACTGAAGATGCCCAGCAGTGGACGATTCCAGACCAGCTGAGCGAGTTTCTGTCTAATGGTGCTGCACCGGTATACATGACCTTCGGCAGTTTGCAACAGGCAGTTCCCGATTGGAGCATGACGTTGTTTTTGGAAGCTGCGGCTCTGGCGGGTTGCCGGGCCATTATCCAGACCAGTTCGGAAAACTATCCTGCCGACAGTCAAAGCGGCCAGGTCTACTTCATTGGCAAGCATCCGCATCAACCACTATTCAAACAGTGTGCGGCAATCGTTCATCACGGCGGTGCAGGAACCACCCATGCCGCAACTCAATCGGGTTGCCCATCGGTGGTCGTGCCATTTATGGAAGAACAATTATTCTGGGCGCGGCAATTACAAAAATTGGGACTGGCGGGCGATCCGCTGTCGGCAAAAACGATTAATGCGCAGTTATTAGCCAAAGCCATACAAGCCGTATTGACCACCCCGAGCATGCAGGAAAAATCCCGCCTAGCCAGCCTAGCCCTGCAATCACACGACGGCGTAGCCTCAGCTGTGCGTTTGCTGGGAAGTCATTTTTGAACAGCTGACGCCATGTGCGGCCGGTATAATCTGCTTGCATCTCCCGAACAGGTTAAAGTGGCTTTTTGCCTGCAACGCCTGCCGCGTTACGAACGCAGTTTCAACATTGCTCCCGGACAAAAAATTCTGACTATTGTTCCTGTGGAAGATAACACTTACAAAGCTGTGAATCTATTTTGGGGATTGATCCCGTCGTGGTCTAAAGACAAGAAAATCAGCCATCATTTGATCAATGCCCGCGCAGAAACCGTAGCCGAAAGGCCTTCCTTCAGAGCGGCATTCAAACAACGGCGATGTCTGATACCGTCAACCGGTTTTTTGAATGGTTGCATCAGGAGGAAGCAACTTATGCCTATCACATTTGCAAGAAAGACCAGACGCTGCTTGCCTTTGCCGGTTTATGGGGCCTATATGGACTCCAGGTAATTTCTTTAAGCTTACCAAAATACGAGCCCACTCTTCATCGCTTAATTTTATCCGGTTCATTCCATACAAAATGTCCCATTCTACCGGATTGGTAAAACGTCAACAGACACTGGAACCAACTGCAGCTATCGAAAAATGATTGAATTATCTCCAACTACTGAACGAGGTCATCCCATTTTTTACAGTTTTCGGCGCTGCCCTTATGCAATGAGCGCGCGCCTGGCTATTGCAGTAGTCGGAGTCCTTGTGGAATTAAGGGAGATTGAGCTACGCGATAAACCTGGCGCGATGCTGGCTGTTTCGCCTAAAGGTACGGTGCCGTTACGCAATAACCAATCCTACTGTTTACATTAAAAAGTACTCTGAAATAGAACGCGAACGCTTTATACAATCTGATGAATTGAAATCTTTTTTTGAAGCATTGGATCAGGAAGAGAACCCTGATATGCGCCATTATTTTCTGATTTCATTGCTTACCGGAGTTCGCAAATCTAATGTTCTTGCTATGCGTTGGGATGAAATTAACTTAAAGCGAGCTGAATGGAAGATAACAGCGGGTGCAAAAAGCCAAGATTGCACTGGAAGCGGTTAAATGTATTATGGTTGTGAAAATAGTTTGACAGCTTCATTTTTTCGGATTAACCATGCCATGCCTCAGCGCGAACCAATCGCGTCATCGCCTCCAGGAGGTGCCCCTTAATTTTCTATCTGAGCTGGCTCAAGCGGAATGTCATCAAATAATTTTGGAAATAGTATTCTAGGAGACTGTCGGATTTAACAGTGCAAAAAGTGTTAAAATAGCACCACTGAAACACTGAATAAAAAACAAAAAATGGCTACCCAATTCATCCTGAT
>JAYTLW010000158.1:0-7808 GCA_043729025.1 Methylobacter sp. | reverse complement strand
ATCAGGATGAATTGGGTAGCCATTTTTTGTTTTTTATTCAGTGTTTCAGTGGTGCTATTTTAACACTTTTTGCACTGTTAAATCCGACAGTCTCCTAGGCAACTAGCCGACAGCTTTAAAAAATCTGCATCGCCAGCATGATGGCGTCTTCTCGGCCATGTTCCGACTGGTAATAACCTTTTCTGATGCCGATCTCGTTGAAGCCCATGTCTTCATACAGGGCAATGGCGACGGTATTAGACGGCCTGACTTCCAGAAACATCGTTTCCGCTCGCCCTCTGGCTGTCTCGATCAGATGTTCCAGCATTTTGCGACCTATGCCTTGCCCCTGTTCTTCGGGCGCCACACAAATATTTAACACATGCGCCTCGTCTACCGCCATGGACAGTATGCAGTATCCCAACACGACATCCTGTTCTTCACAGACCCAGCAGTTATAGTTAGCTTTAAAGCAGTCCCTGAATATGTCTTCCTCCCAGGGAAATTGATAGTTTGCCCTTTCAATCGCCATCACTTCGGGTAAGTCGGAACTGCGCATTTTTCGGAGGCGCATTAAATCTTGTCGACTCACGGAGTCAGGAAATATTTTGGCGTAGAACTCCTTATCGGCATCGTAAACCACAAAATCTTTTATTTTTTCTAACATTACCCTCATGATCAGCCTTTAATATGTGTATAGGTTTGCATCGCCAATTTTAAATCTTCCCAGGCTTTATGCTTGTCCGGTAATGACTTCAACAAGTACGCCGGGTGATAGACTACAACAACCGGCGTATCATTTAAAGCGTGTATTTTGCCTCTAAGTTCGGCCATCGGTTGATCCGTGCCCAGCAAGGCCTGCGCGGCCACGTGCCCTAAGGCCAGGATGATTTTCGGCTTGATATGCGCCAGTTGTCGCAGCAGATAAGTATTGCAGGTTTGAATTTCAACGGTCTTGGGAGTGCGGTTGCCGGGAGGCCTGCACTTTACGGCGTTGGTGATAAAGGCCTCTTTTCGATCGAGACCTATGGCCCTTAGCATTTCCGTTAACAATAATCCCGACTTTCCGACAAAGGGCAAGCCTTGTTGATCTTCGCTTTGCCCCGGCGCTTCCCCGACTAGCATCCAGTCAGCCCGGTCATTACCCGCGCCAAAAACAGTTTGGCTGCGTATTTTACACAAATCGCATAGCGTGCATAGTGCGGCTTCGGCTTGCAATATGTCCCAGCTGTCGACCGATTCGGGGTTCGGTGTTGGCTGATGGTCGACAACGGCCCTGGGCAGCCAAACAGCTATGCCCATAGCCTCCAGGTATTGCAGGCGTGTTGAATTATCCACAACCGTTCGCCTTTAGCCTTTAGCCTTTGCCCTTCGCCTTTTGTCTTGCACCTCAAACATCCCCTGTTTGAGGGTGCTTGCGTTGATCGGGGCTATGCAGCTTATTCAAGGCATTGATATAGGCTTTGGCCGAGGCGATCACGATGTCGGTATCGGCGCCCAGGCCATTCACGATGCGGCCCGCTTTTTCAAGACGAATCGTGACCTCGCCTTGGGCATCGGTGCCGTTGGTGATGCTGTTAACCGAGTAAAGTTCCAGCGTGGCGTCTGACTGCACCAGTTTTTCTATAGCTTTTAAACTGGCATCCACGGCGCCGCCGCCACTGGCATTGCCGGTAACTTCTTTATTGTCCAGGCGCAGCGTGACGGTGGCTTTAGGTATTTCACCGGTTTCCGAGCACACTTTCAGGGCGATCAGTTTGATATGCTCATCGTCGGCTTCGAATCCGGCTTCTGAAATCAGCGCTTGCAAATCTTCATCGAAGATTTCGTGTTTTTTATCGGCTAACTGTTTGAAACGCAAAAAAGCCTCGTTCAACTCTTCTTCCGAGCCGAACTCAAAGCCCAATTCGGCGATACGGCTTTTAAACGCATTTCTGCCGGAATGCTTGCCCAACACCATCCGGTTAGCCGTCCAGCCTACATCTTCGGCGCGCATGATTTCGTAAGTCTCGCGGCTTTTTAAGACCCCGTCCTGATGGATGCCCGCCTCATGCGCAAAGGCATTGGCGCCGACGATAGCTTTGTTGGGCTGCACCGGAAAGCCGGTGATCGAAGACACCAGTTTTGAGCAGGTCAGAATTTCGCGGGTGTCTATGCCGGTTTGGCAGCTAAACACATCCTGACGGGTACGCACCGCCATCACCACTTCTTCCAGCGAGGCGTTACCGGCGCGTTCACCCAAACCATTGATCGTGCATTCGACTTGGC
This sequence comes from Methylobacter sp., assembly GCA_043729025.1. Lineage (GTDB taxonomy): Bacteria > Pseudomonadota > Gammaproteobacteria > Methylococcales > Methylomonadaceae > Methylobacter_A. Next base: position 5,561 of record JAYTLW010000158.1, on the reverse strand, counting down.
GTGCGCCGTTCATGACCGCCGACAAGGAATTGGCAACCGCCAGCCCCAAATCATTGTGGCAATGCACCGAAAAGATCGCCTTATCCGAATTGGGGATGCGCCTCATCAGGTTGGCAATGGTTGCGCCGAATTGCTCAGGAACGCTGTAGCCCACGGTGTCAGGAATATTCAGCGTGGTAGCGCCGGCGTCGATAACCGCCTCCAGTATCCGGCATAAAAAATCTTCGTCTGAGCGTCCGGCATCTTCTGGGGAAAACTCAACATCATCGGTAAAGTGCCGTGCGCGTTTGACTGCTCTGACCGCATAGTCGATCACCTGCTCCGGTTGCATCTGCAATTTCATTTGCATATGTATCGGCGAGGTGGCGATGAAGGTATGAATCCGCAACCGGTTGGCGCCTTTAAGCGCTTCGCCTGCGCGGTCTATGTCTTTGTCCAGGGCTCTGGCCAGTCCGCACACCACGCTGTCTTTTACGATGTTGGCTACCGCCTGAACGGCTTCAAAATCGCCGGGACTGGCCGCCGGAAAACCGGCTTCGATCACGTCAACCTTTAAACGTTCCAAGGCCTTGGCAATTCTGATTTTTTCCTCGCGGGTCATCGATGCGCCGGGGCTTTGCTCGCCGTCGCGCAAGGTGGTATCGAATATTATCAACTTGTCTTTCATAAAAACTCCATTCTCGGCTGGTGCTCCTGCATTGTTCTCGGCAACTGCTCCTGCGTTGCTCTACCTCCCCCTCCATGGGGTCGCACCTACTGCGTCCATGCCGTCGATGAAGTGCCATCAACGCTTAGGTCGATACACAAATAGGGGGATTTAAATCATTAAAATAGAAAAAGATAGACGCCCGTCAGGGCAGGAATCTTAAAGGCAGGCATAGCCACGCATACAAAGCTGTTCCGGCAGACATTGCGACGGCAGGAGGGATTTGAAATGCATGGTTGATTCGAATGAACATGGTCGTGACTATACGCCAATGGCTGTGCGGCCTCAAGCAGATTTTACGCTTTACGCCCCTGCAACCGGCGTCTGCGCATCACCAGGGTAATAACCGGGCCTGAAATTGCGTAGCCTAAGAATAGCAAGAACAACATGGTTTGCGGCTGCGCCATTACAAAAGCGATGCCCAGCATCACGGCAATGGCGACAATAAAAGGCACTTTGCCTTTTAAATCGATTTTCTTGAAACTGGAATAGCGGAAATTACTTACCATCAGCAAGCCGGTGCTGACCGTCAAGCCCAGCGCAAAATATTTGAACAGCTCAATGTTGTAATCGTATTCCAGGCAAATCCAGATGAATCCGGCGAGAATGGCGGCGGCGGCAGGACTGGGCAGGCCCTGAAAATAATTCTTATCGGCTGTAGTCAGTTGGGTATTGAAGCGGGCAAGTCGCAATGCGCCGCCTGCGGTATGGACAAATGCCGCAAACAGACCCACTTTACCCAGGCTGGAAAATGCCCATAAATACATGACTAAAGCGGGCGCGGCGCCAAATGAAACCATATCCGAAAGACTGTCGTATTGAGCGCCGAATTCGCTTTGGGTGTTAGTCAACCTAGCCACCCGGCCATCCAGGCCGTCCAGAATCATCGCAACGAAAATGGCGATAACAGCGGTCTCAAAACGCCCGCCCATCGCCGAAGTAATCGCATAGAAACCGGAAAACAGGGCGCCTGTAGTAAATAAATTAGGTAATAAATAAATGCCGCGACGACGAATTGGACGTTTTTCTGGAAGCATATTTCAATAAATCCTTAGGAAGTCAGTAGTGCAACGCGATGGATTATACAATGAGCCTGCAAACTGCACCTAGCTTAATCAAAAATCAAATGTGACCTTCTACGGCTGTGGAATTTTTCAGCAGGTTGATGGTTCGGAGCATGGAGGATAGTTACCCGCTATCAAAAAAACAACAAGCTGAGGGTTATTGCCTCTGGCGTAAGTGTTATTGCGCTTGTATCAATACAGAACGGCTGAGCAGTCCATAGAGCCCTTGAGCTACACATCATTAACATCGTTAAAAACCAGCGCTGGTTCGCCAGTCATAAAAACGTTTTCGTTAAATTCATTGATGCCGACAGCATTTAAAGTTACTTGCTCATACAGCCAATAATAAAAGTCGCCCTCGAAAACGCTATATCGATCCGTGTATGTGCATTGCAACCATCGATTATCCATTGAGCTAATGAAAAGAGGCGTATTGTCGGACTTGGGCGCGCCACTATACGCCAGCACTTGATCTTCTAAGCTCAGTTGAAACCGATCAAATTGTAGGTTGCCGCCTGCCGACAGACTATATTTTAAGCGACCGCCTAATCTATCATCGCCGTGTTTGTCGATTACACAGCGCTTGTTGAAATCATAAAAAGCCGCCGGAAAAATGATGGGGTATCTATCGGGAATGTCAGCTCGCTCTAAAACATCAGCAGTGGTTCTTTGGCTCTTATCCCATTGTCGGATGATTATTTGCAAAATCAACATGCATATTTACCGGGCTGTGTATAAATAACTCGAAATTTTACTAAGGATATGGCAAAAAATAACTTATCGATCTGGTGCTGAGAAAATTTTTCCGTTCGTCCTGAGCTTGTCGAAGGATGGACGGAAAAATTCCACTCCGTAGCGGCAAGCCATTCATGCTTCGACAAGCTCAGCACGAACGGCTTGCCGGGCGATTTTGCGATTTCGGGAAGTTATTTTTAACGGAATCCTAAAGGTACATCCTACTGCGCTGATTTAAAGTTGACGAGAATTTTTTAATTGAAATTAACGGCTTGACGTTTTCCCTAAGACGGACTTTTTATATTAGCTGTTTATGCATTAAGTTGCGCTCAGTGGGTTGCGCGCATGGTCTCCAATCATTATGACAAGCCCCGGAATTTAGATCACAGAATAAAATTCGTATAGGCGAGTAACGTAAGCTATATACTTGTAAAATATAGATAAATTACGAGAATTCAGGTTTTTTTTAGGTATCTTTAAACATTACAATAATATTCATCTAAGCTTACCCTATTCGGGGTAAAACTCTATATAGCCAACTAACACCGGGGAAGTCAGTGGAAAGAAAAGAAGCAATGGACTTTATGATTAAGCTACTCAAACTTATGCTGCATAAAGAAGGATCCGATTTATTTATTACCGCCGGTTTTCCACCTGCAATAAAAGTCAAAGGCAAGATGTCTCCGGTTTCGCAACAGGCCTTATCGGCTAATGACGCTAAAGCGCTGACGCAGTGCATTATGAATGATAAGCAGCTCAAAGAGTTTGAAGAAAGCAATGAATGTAATTTTGCCATTTCCCCTGCCGGGCTATCGAGGTTTCGGGTCAATGCCTATGTTCAGCAAGGCTGCCAAGGCTTGGTTGTCCGGGTCATAGCCGCAGAAATACCCAGTTTTGAAAAATTGGGTTTGCCGCCCATTTTAAAAGACGTGATGATGGCCAAAAACGGTCTTATTATCATGGTCGGCGGCACCGGCTCAGGTAAATCAACGTCCATGGCGGCGATGATCGACCATCGCAATGAGCACACCTACGGCCACATCATCACTCTGGAAGATCCCATTGAATACGTGCATGCCCATAAAAATTGCGTGGTCATGCAACGAGAAGTCGGCGTCGATACCAAGAGTTGGGAAGCCGGCTTGCACAATACCTTGCGGCAGGCGCCCGATGTGATAGTGCTGGGCGAAATTCGCAGTCCCGAGATTATGAATTACGGGCTGGAATTCTCCCAAACCGGACATCTGGCGCTGGCTACCTTGCACGCCAACAATGCCAATCAAGCGATCGATAGGATTTTAGGTTTCTTTCCGATGGAAGCCCAGACCAAATTGATGCAGGATATTTCGGTGAATTTACGTGCCATAATTTCCCAGCGGCTGGTTAAAACTGTTGATGGGGGGCGTTGTGCGGCTATTGAGATTTTATTAAATACGCCGTTGATTTCAGACTATATTGCCAAAGGCGAGGCTCATAGCATCAAGCCGCTGATGGCTAAATCCCGAGAGCTGGGTATGCAGACTTTTGATCAGGCCTTATTGGATCTGTATAAGGCAGGCAAAATAGATTATGACGAAGCCTTACGAAATGCCGACTCCCAAAATGAGTTGCGCTTGCAGATAAAATTAAGCTCCGGTGAAGACCGGTCGTTGGGCGGGCTATCGTTGCAATCGAAAGATGACGGCGGCGACGAGGATATTCCAGTAAATACCGATTATGGCGTCATTAAAAAATTATAAATACCGCAAGTTCGGTTTAGCCCCCCCCTGTGTTTCCCTAGCCAGTAGAGTTTATTCAATTCGTGCTCTAAGAGATCACACAGCAACCGTAATTGCTACACAAAGACCATGTCGGATTGCCTGGCGGCGAATCCGAGCTATCGCCTTCTCACCACACAAAACCTGATACTGATATGGCTCTGACACCTTATTTAAAACTTATGCTGGAAAAAAATGCCGATAGCTTGTCTTTAGCAGCGGGTTCTCCAGCCATTTTGGGTTTAGCCGGGGAGAACTACCCCTTGGGTAAAAATGAGCTCAGCCCGCATGCCGTAAAAGAAATGGCCTTTGGTCTCCTTAATGACGCTCAAAAGCAGGAATTAATTGAAAATAAAACCCTAAGGTTTAACTGCGCCGCGCCTGACGGTGAGAGGTTCAGGGTCGATGCCAGGGTGGAGAATAACGGCCTGGCGCTGTTGATCGTCCCAGACTCGGGGCAAGTAAAAGGCGAACCCGACGAGCCCGAAACCGGCAGTTATAATGGGCCTGAGCGTAGGCGGAGACCTGTCAGTTATCAGATTCTGGGCGCTATGCCGGAAGATGATTTAAATATTCTGCCTTATCTGGCGGAAATGACCAGATTGGAAGCATCGGATTTGTTTTTAACGGTAGGTTCGCCGGTTAAGGCCAAAATCTTCGGTCGTGCCGTGCCTCTGGATGAATTTCTGTTGACTCCCGAATTAACCCAGTCGGGCGCTTTCGGCATCATGACTCAGGATCAAATTGAAGAGTTTCAAGTTGTCAGAGATCTGGATTTTGCGATCAGTCTGCCGGATGGCAGTGCGCGTTTTCGCGCCAATGCCTTTTACCAACGCAAAACCGTGGGCTTGGTGATGCGGCTGATTCCCTCCGCAATTCCAACCGCCAAGGACTTGGGCACGCCGGATATTTTATTGGAGTTAATCATGGCCAAACGGGGGCTGTTATTGATGGTAGGCGGCACTGGATCGGGAAAATCGACCACCCTGGCGGCCATGATTAATCACCGTAATGCCAATTCGGCCGGTCATATTTTAACCATTGAAGATCCGGTCGAATTTTCGCACCCGAATCTGAAATCCATCGTCAATCAACGCGAAGTCGGCGTAGATACGGGCTCTTATGCCAGAGCGCTAAAGGCCTGTTTGCGGGAAGCGCCCGATGTGATTTTAATCGGCGAGATACGCGATCGGGAAACCATGACGGCCGCTTTGGAGCTGGCCAATACCGGTCACCTATGCATCTCGACCATGCACGCAAACAATGCCAACCAAGCCATGGAGCGGGTTATCAATATGT
>JAYTLW010000157.1:0-3550 GCA_043729025.1 Methylobacter sp. | reverse complement strand
TTGGCGCAAAGAACCCAAGCATTTGCCCGTATAAAGCTGGATTCGGGAGCGCATGCCGAAGGTGACAGCATAGCTTTCAACTGCCCGCCGCTGCCCATTCTTACCATCGACGCCAACCCTTCGACTTTGCTCAGGGCAGGACTGGAGTCCCCGGCTCAGGCTTTGCAGCAGTTTGTCGATGGCTTTGCCGGTAAGATTTTGTTTGTCGCGGAATCTGCTGGGCGCAGGGAAGCCTTGATCGATAAATTAAGGCAATACAACATCGGCATCAAGCCGGTGGAAAGTTGGGACAATTTTCTGCAATCGGAACTGTCGCCGTGCATTCTCGTGGCGCCGATGGATCATGGCTTGTGGCTGGAACCCGATCAACACAAATCGCCAGCCATCGCCATCATCACGGAAAGCCTACTGTCTGGCGAAAAAGTCCAGCAACGCCGTAGACGTCGTAAGTCTGCGGCTAGCCAGATGGAAAATATCGTCAATAATCTCAATGAATTGACCATAGGTTCGCCGGTGGTGCATCAGGAGCATGGCGTGGGCCGCTACTTGGGCTTGCAGACTTTGCAGATTGGCGGCATCGCCTCGGAGTTCCTGGCCCTTGAATACGCCAATAACGACAAGCTGTATGTGCCGGTTTCGTCCCTGCATGTGATCGGACGCTACACCGGCATGAGCGCAGAGACAGCGCCTTTACATAAGCTGGGCGGCGATCAGTGGAGTAAAGCCAAGCAAAAAGCCATTAAGCGCATTCGCGATGTCGCCGCAGAATTGCTGGAGATTCACGCCAAACGGGCGGTTAAGCAAGGCCATGCCTTTCAGGTAGAAGATGCCGAATATGCGGCTTTTGCCGACGCCTTCCCGTTTGAAGAAACGCCCGATCAACAGACTGCTATCGAAACCATACTGGAAGACATGACCAGCCCTCATCCAATGGATCGGGTGATTTGCGGCGATGTCGGTTTTGGTAAAACCGAGGTGTCGATGCGGGCCGCGTTTATTGCCGTGCAAAACGGCAAGCAGGTGGCGATCCTGGTGCCGACCACCTTGCTGGCCCAACAGCATTATCAGAATTTTTGTGACCGCTTTGCCGACTGGCCAGTGCGCGTCGAGGTGCTGTCGCGCTTTGTTGCTCCCAAGCGGCAAAAAGAAATCAGCGATGATCTGGCTTTGGGCAAGGTCGATATTGTAATCGGCACCCATAAATTATTGTCGAAAGAGATCAAATATAAAGCGTTGGGGCTGGTGGTGATCGATGAGGAGCACCGTTTCGGCGTGACCCAAAAAGAACATTTCAAAAAGCTGCGCAATGAGCTGGACATGCTCACCCTGACCGCAACGCCTATTCCGCGCACCTTGAATATGGCGATGGCCGGCTTGCGGGATATTTCCATTATCGCCAGTCCGCCGCCTAATCGCCATGCGATTAAAACCTTTATCAGCGAGTGGATAGATGCGCAGATCAGGGAAGCCTGTTTGCGCGAAATCAAGCGCGGCGGTCAGGTTTTCTTTTTGCATAACGAGGTCAAATCCATGGAAAAAATGGCAAGAGACTTGGAAGCATTGGTGCCCGAAGCGCGGATTGAAATTGCCCACGGACAAATGCCGGAACGCGAGTTGGAGCGCATCATGCTGGATTTTTATCATCAGCGCTTTAATCTGTTGTTGTGCTCCACGATTATCGAAAGCGGCATCGACATTCCCAGCGCCAACACCATCATCATCAATCGCGCCGACAAACTGGGCTTGGCGCAGCTGCATCAACTGCGCGGCCGGGTGGGCCGCTCGCATCACCGGGCTTACGCCTATTTTGTGACGCCGCCGCAAACTTTGATGAGCAAGGATGCCATTAAACGCCTGGAAGCAGTCGAGGCCTCGGGCGATCTGGGCGCAGGCTTTATGTTGTCATCGCATGACATGGAGATTCGCGGCGCGGGCGAATTACTGGGAGATGAGCAAAGCGGCCAGATTCAGGAAATCGGTTTTACTTTATACACCGAATTGCTGGAACGCGCGGTCAGCGCTTTAAAATCCGGCAAACAGCCGGAACTCGATACCCCGATGGACAGGGGGCCGGAAGTCGATCTGCAAACTTCGGCGTTGATCCCGGAAGATTATCTGCCGGATATTCACGGCCGACTGGTGCTGTATAAGCGCATCTCCAATACTGAAACCCGGGAAGATTTACGCGAATTGCAGGTGGAAATGATTGACCGCTTTGGCTTATTGCCGGAACCGGTGAAAACCTTGTTCAGCGTCACCGAATTAAAGCAGCAGGCCGAAACCTTGGGCATCAAGAAAATAGAGGCCAACACAGGCGGCGGGCGCATTATATTTACCGCGACGCCTAACATCAATACTGAACAATTAATTACCCTGATACAAACCCAGGCTCAAGTCTATAAATTTGATGGTGCTGACAAGTTACGGTTTATAAAGCCGTTTGAAACAACCGGGCAAAAACTGGAGTTTATAAGCGCATTGCTGGATAAATTGACACTGCAACCAGTAGGGCGCCGCTGATTCACGGCTTAATTTGTTACTCACACGGGCTAGTAGTGCGCCAATGAAGTTTTGATGGCTAGCGCGAGGTATATGGCGTAGGTGCGAATTTATCCGCACAGTGCGAATAAATTCGCACCTACATCTTAACCGTCATTTTATCTTTGGCGGACTACTAACTAGAAAGTGTCCAGAAACGAGAAAAAGAGTCGTTTTATAATCTGCGCAATTGTGGCAATAACCATTCAAGCGAGGACTTAAATATAATGAGTAGAATATTGGCTTGCAGCCTAGCGGCATTGCTGGGGCTATTTAACAGCACTGTTTTAGCCGAGGGCGGTGCGTATCAGATAGAGCTGATCGTATTTTCGCAGGCGATGCCCAATACCGAAGTATTTGAACAGACCGCCAGCCAAATAAACTGGCCATCTGACGTGACTGAGCTCGAGACTTATAAAAAACCCGAGGCGACAGCGCTGGACGACAGTTATGCGGCCATAGCGAAAGATGCGGCTTATCAGCCAATTTTGCATGTTGCCTGGATTCAGCAGGCCGGGAGTGTACCTGTTCATATTCAGAGTTCTGACGGCAAGTTGAATGGTTATGTTCAACTGCAACAAGGACAACTGTCGGTTGATTTGGAGCTGGCATCTAACCCGGGTGAAATGATTTATCGATTAACTGAAAAGCGGCCGATCAAACTGGATGAGGTCTATTACCTGGATCATCCAAAGTTTGGGGTGGTCGCAAAAATGAGTCCTCTATAAGTGATGTGTCTTAGGCTCAGTCGCTTTTCGCCCGGTTTGCTAATACGATTTGATGTTATACCAATCCCAATAAGTTATTGTTTGAATTCCCTCAACCTAACCTTCTCCCGCTGGAGAAGGGATAGCATGTGAACTTATTGGGATTGGTATTATTAGTTGATGAGCGCCAAGATAAAGATCGGGGAACTAGGAGACTGTCGGATTTAACAGTGCAAAAAGTGTTAAAATAGCACCACTGAAACACTGAATAAAAAACAAAAAATGGCTACCCAATTCATCCTGAT
>JAYTLW010000156.1:0-2267 GCA_043729025.1 Methylobacter sp. | reverse complement strand
AGTCTATTTAGTTAAAACCCAGGCGGCGTGACGCGCTTTTGCTTAAGACCGCTTTTGTCGAATTTATCCCAAAGCTCGGCATAGCTTAGGCGGCTGATCGGATGCTTCAAGGTCGGGGCAATTTCGGCTAAAGGCTCTAGCACAAAAGCGTAATGCTCTATTTCATCCCGAGGTATCTGCAAGCGACCATCGTTGACGATCAGATCGCCGTATAGAATCAGATCCAGGTCGAGAGTGCGTGCGGAAAACTTTTGACTGTCTCGAGTGCGGCCGTTATCCAGTTCGATTTGTCTAAGCAATTTGGCGACCGCTTTTACTTCCAAATCGGAATCGAAACCCACCACCAGATTGTAGAAAGCATCGCCGGCAAAGCCCACCGGTTCGGTTTCATAAATACTTGAAATCGTCAGTGTGCCAAAGGCCAGCTCTAAAGCATCCAGGCTGGCAGGGATGTGTTTATCCTTGTCTATATTACTGCCTATGCTGATGTAGCCTCTGGTCACGATTGCTTTGCTCCCCGTTCGATTATAATACCGACATCACTGGCGCCACGGATAGCGCCTTTTTTATTCAGGGTTATTTTCACCCACGGCACCTTAAATTCGTTACGGATAAGGTCGGCTATTTCAGAAATTAGTTTTTCAACCAACAAAAACTCACTGGCTTCGACAAAGTCGATAATGCGATGAGAAACTGTTTTATAATCAAGCGTGTATTGTATGTCATCGGTGTCTGCGGCTTTTTGAATATCAAAGGCCATTTCAATATCGAGGATGACGGTTTGCTTGGTCACCCTTTCCCAGTCATAAATACCGATGATAGTTTCAATTTCCAACCCGCCTAAAAATATGATGTCCATAATGATTTCCGGTTATGATGCGTGTTTTTTAAAAAGTGGCTCAGTATCAGGGAAACGCCCTGTGCTTACAAGTTCAAAATGATGAAAAGGTTACGCAATGGTTGAATGGTTGTTTGTTCCGGCTGCCTATTTGATAGGTTCAATTTCCAGCGCCATTATTATTTGTCGTCTGATGGGCTTGCCGGATCCTCGCGAACAGGGTTCCGGCAATCCCGGTGCGACCAATGTAATGCGCATAGGCGGGAAAAAAGCGGCAGGGATTACCCTGCTGGGCGATATGCTCAAAGGTTTAATCCCGGTCTATGCCGTGAACGCATTGGGACTGCCGACCGAGTTAGTCGCAGCGACCGGCTTGGCGGCCTTTATGGGACATCTTTATCCGGTGTTTTTCGGTTTTAAGGGCGGCAAGGGCGTTGCGACCTCGGTCGGGGTGTTGTTCGGATTTTCCTGGATGCTGGGTCTTGCGTTTAGCGCAACGTGGTTTCTGGTTTATAAGCTGGGCAAAATTTCATCCTTGTCTGCCTTAGTTGCCTCAATACTGTCGCCGATTTTTGCCTGGTTTATAGTGGGCGACGAGGCTATCGTTGCAGCTGCTGTAGTCATGATGGTTTTTTTATTATGGCGGCATAAAGGCAATATTCAGCGCTTGCTGGCTGGTGAAGAGTAGGTAAAAGGCCATACATTTAGCCTAATCCCCTCTGAAACAAATGCTTTATAGGCGTATCAACGCACCTACAAAAATATTTGTCCTGTCTAAGTTACTGAAGATATAACAATAAATATGAAAATTACCTGAGACCCCAATAAACGCAGCCAAAGCCTCAAAGACCGAGGGCTTGATTTCATGGATTCCGCTTATGTTGTTGCTGATCGATATTTCACTATCGTGAATAATCGCAAAGATTATATCGTGGTACGCCCCCTATTATTTTGAGCCACTCTTTCCGGCTAAAAATCAACATTTATTTGATAATTTTTTTCAAAAAGACGCGCATCATCAAAGTGGCGGCGGCCGACAAAGGCGGTGGCGTGATGACCCCATTGGCGCATAGCTCCCGATTCAAGGATACCCATAGGCCAGAACAGGTACCTTTCGCTGCGTTCGGTACCCGCAACTATGCCGTCTTGCCCGAATAAACTGCGGTGATTGCCATCATTTAAGCCTAAGGATCGCAAATTATCCGCATCGTCCCATTGATACCAGATAACCCGATCCACCTGACTTGGATCAAAATACACGCGCTCGATATAGTGTGTCGTTGCGGCAATGCGCAGTACCGGCTTCATGATCCGGTTGACGGCAAGCGTCGGCTGCGGCTGAAAGTAGCTTTCAGAAAATCCCGCTTCCCGCCCGATAGCGACGGCATATTGCGTTGGGAAAAATAAATGATAGCAGCCGCAATTGTGG
>JAYTLW010000155.1:0-3673 GCA_043729025.1 Methylobacter sp. | reverse complement strand
AGACTCCATGGATGGCTTTAAGCTTACCATCCATGGCACTGGATACCCGCTCCCGGCGGGTATGACGAGCCTGCACATAATCTGACAAAGTAGAATTAAGACGTTTCAATGAGCGAGGCTTAACCGCTTTAAATTGGTAGCCATTATTTAAATCAATTGAGCATAGATATTTTTATAATAGCCAACACTTTTAGCCCAGTTCCTTTCTTGTTCTACATATAAGCGACCGGCTGCTCGTAACTTTTCCCAGCGTTGAGGTTGATTTAATAAACTTAGCACGGCTGTAGCCAATGCATCCGGGTCATTTGCTTTAAATAAACAGCCGGTTTCATTATCCCTGATCAATTCTTTATGCCCACCCACATCAGAAGCAACGACCAACCGTCCCTGTGCCATAGCTTCTAAAGGTTTTAAAGGGGTGACTAATTCGGTGAGGCGCATGGATAATCGCGGGTAGACAAAAATATCAACTTGATTATAGTAATCTTGAACTTGGTCGTGGGATACGCGACCGGTAAAGATGACGTATTCATTCAGGCCTAATTCTTTTGTTTTTTGTTTAATAAGTTGTTCTTGCGGGCCGCCGCCTACCAGTAACAATCTGGTTTCCGGCTGTTTTTCTATGATTTTTGGCAAGGCCTCCAGCAACAAGGGCAGGCCTTCATAGGCATAAAAAGAACCGATAAAGCCCAAGACGATTTTATTTTGCAAACCCAGCTGGGTTCTTAAGCCCTGATCTGGTTCCACGCCATAAGTAAATTTTTCTATATCGACTGCATTGGGAATAACCGTGATTTTTTCAGCTGGAATGCCTCGCTTAACGATATCCGAACGTAAGCCCTCACAAATGGTTGTTATCGCAGAGGCTTGTTTGAATACGTGAGTTTCCAGTAATTTTGTTATGTAATATCTCAAACTGTTTTCACTGGTGGTTCCGTGATCGACGGCCGCGTCTTCCCAGAAGGCGCGGCATTCATAAACCAACGGGATATTGTGCCGCTTAGCCGCTTTAATAGCGGCTAAGCCGTTTAATGCGGGGGAATGAGCATTAAGTATATCGGGTTTTAGTTCAGGGATAATTTCATCCAAGCGTTTTGAAAGCGACTGCACTATAGCCCATTGTTCAAGAACAGGCATGTTCGCTATCAAACCTGTTGGTGTCTCTGAGCGATAAAAAGTAAAGCCGTCTACTTCTTCAATGGTCGCCGTTGCAACGCTATGTTTGGCAGAAGTAACGTGAAAAGTCTCCCAACCTAGCTTCCGCTGTTGCTCTAAAATGGCCAAGGTACGAAAAGTATAACCGCTGTGCAAGGGGATTGAGTGGTCTAATATATGTAAAATTTTCATGTTTTTGGATTATTTTAATTAAATCACTTTCGTTATCTCAGTGCGAAGATAAGGTCATAATCGTTTTACCTTAGCCTAATCAGCGCAGATCAAAGGGTTCTGCCAGCTTCTTGTACCTCAACACATCGAAGCGGCAAATGTCGGGTTACGCTAACGCTCGGCAACTGCTCCCTGCGTTGCTCTACCTCCTGCATCCATGCAGTTGTAACCCGGCCTACTGGCTTATTCGGCGTTGCTTTTCAAAAACGCCTCAAACATAAATAATGACCAAATCGGTGAACTGTAATCTCGCAAGCCGCTTTCATGTTGATTGACCATTTGCCGCAAGAATGCCTGATCGAACAACCCGCATTGCATCATGGTGTCGCCAAGCAGCGCTTCCCGCACCTTGTGTTTTAAAGGGCCTTTAAACCACGCATTCAAAGGCACCGCAAAACCCATTTTGGGGCGGTATAAAATGTCATCCGGCAAATAGCTTTGCAAAGATTTCTTGAAGATGTATTTGCCCTCGCGGCCTTTAAGCTTGATGCCGGGTTGCAGTCCGGCCATCCATTCAACCAGCTTGTGATCCAACAGCGGCACCCGCACTTCCAAAGCATGCGCCATGCTGGCTCTGTCTACCTTGGTCAGAATATCGCCGGGCAGATAGGTTTTAATGTCCAGATATTGCACCAGCGATAAGGCGCTATCGGTCGGAGCCTTGTCGACATGCCTTCTGAACACATCGACCGCTTGATAGCCTTGCAGATCACGCTTTAACTGATCGCTGAACAACTGGCTACGCAGTTCATTTGAAAGCACCGAGACACTGTGAAAATAGCCTTCCATGGAATCGCGGGAAATGGATTCCAGCGTCGATTTGGCTCGAAACATTTTCGGCGCCCAATCCGCTTTGGGATAAACGCGTCCCAATAAGCCGAACACCGGCTTTCTGATGCTGTCGGGCAGCCATGAACGCATCTGTTCTTCATAAGTATGCCAGCGATGCCTCCGGTAACCGGCCAAACTTTCATCGCCGCCATCGCCGGACAAGACCACCGTCACCTGTTTTTTGGCCAGTTCGCAAACCCGGTAAGTCGGCAACGCCGAGCTGTCGGCATAAGGTTCGTCGTAAAGACCTGCCAATCGGTCGATCAGGCTGAAGTCATCCGGGTCGACCTGACTCAAGCGATGCGAAGTCTGATAGCGTTCCGCCACTTTGGTTGCGAATTGCGCTTCGTTAAAGGCCGGATCGCCAAACGATATAGAGCAGGTATTAACGGGGTCACTAGACAACCCCGCCATCATCGCAACAATTGCGCTGGAGTCGACGCCGCCCGATAAAAAAGCGCCCAAGGGCACATCGGCGACCATGCGGATTTTAACTGCCTCGCGTAGACGCTCGATCAGTTCTAGGCCTGTGGTCTGTTCATCTTGCGGCGCTCTGGGCGTAAAATCGACATCCCAATATTGGCGGGGCTGATAGCTTTTGGTGCCGCGTTTTAGGGTTAAGCAATAACCCGGCTCCAGCTTATAGACGTTTTTATAGATGGTTTTGGGATCGGGTATATAGCCGAAACCGAAATAATCTTCAATCGCGGTAGGATCGAACGCTTTCGGCAACTCAGGATGCTCTTTAAGCGACTTTAACTCGGAGCCGAAAATAAAGTAGCCGTTGGCCAGTTCGGAGTAGTACAGCGGTTTGACGCCGAGCCGGTCACGCGCCAGAAACAAAGTCTCTCGATCCCGATCCCAAATGCCGAAGGCAAACATGCCGCGCAAGCGATCCACGCAGGCTTCGCCCCAGGCCTGCCAGGCATATAATATGACTTCGGTATCGCAGTGGGTATCGAAAACATAACCCAGGGCTTCCAGCTCAGTTCGAAGTTCCGGGAAATTGTAAACTTCCCCGTTATAGGTCAGGACGGCATTTTTATCGCGGCTGATCATCGGTTGCTGACCGCTGGTCAGATCGATAATCGACAGCCGCCTATGACCAAAGCCTAAACCCGCTTCGATATAGAGGCCGCCTTCATCGGGGCCGCGATGAAACTGGGTTTCGTTCATGCGAGACAGTAATTCGCGATTGATTTCCCGTTTTTCCCTGATATCGAAGATGCCGACTATTCCGCACATAACTTTATATTCCTGTTTGACAAAGTGACCATTAACCTAAGGGGGGACAAGCAACAAGGCTTAACCGTTCGCCCTGAGTTTGTCGAAGGGTGAACGGTTAAGCCGTTCATGGTTCGACAGGCTCACCACGAACGGCTTAACCTTAAACTGTCCCGTGTTAAGTTGAAAGTCTAAAAACTGGAGTCCAAAAACATGTTTTTGGACTCCTTAT
>JAYTLW010000154.1:0-2653 GCA_043729025.1 Methylobacter sp. | reverse complement strand
GTTAATGCGCTACCGATAAAACCGGTACCGCCTGTTATCAGTATTTTCATAATCGTGGCCTTATCAGATTAAAACTATACAGTTGTTTTATATCGCTCTTTTGTAATCCGGCTTTCCCTGCCATGATCGATTATCGGAGCCGGGTAGCTACACTCGACCTGTTTTTTATCCCATCGATGAATCATGTCAACCGTGAGCGCTTTTAGTTCCGGAAGCCAGCGGTAGATATACCGGCAATTGGGATCGAACTTCTGCTGTTGGATCCAGGGGTTAAAAATCCTGAAATAAGGCTGCGCATCGCAGCCGGTTGATGCCGCCCACTGCCAATTGCCGTTATTGACGCACGGATCGTAATCGACCAGATGCTGTGCAAAATAACGCTCGCCCCAGCGCCAGTGGATATGCAGGTCTTTAACGAGGAATGAGGCGGTTATCATCCTGACCCGGTTGTGCATGAAACCGGTCGAATTCAATTCGCGCATACCGGCATCGACAATTGGAACCCCGGTCTTGCCCTTGCACCATGCCTGAAAATAATCCGGTTTATTGTCCCATTCCAGATTTTCAAACTTTTCGATAAAGGTATGCCCGAAAATCCTTGGAAAGTGGTACGCAATATGGGTAAAAAAATCGCGCCAATACAGTTGCCGCAACAACGGGTGTTCGCTGCCGAGCTGCTCGACTATCGCATAATAAACTTCCCGAATCGAGCAAGTGCCAAATTTTATATGCGCCGAAAGCCTGCTGGTCGCATTTTGAAACGGATAGTTGCGGTCATGTACATAATCTTGATAATTGCCAAGGTGTTTCAGGATGGAAAATGCCTGTTGCCGTCCGCCCGGCATAACAGCCATCGTTTCATCGCATGATGCTTTGATCTGATCGGTGGCAAACCCGGTAGCCACATTCAAAAAATTCCGCATTTCGAAAGCTTGCGGCACCGCAACCGGAAACAGCCTGGCATGATTATAAAAAGCCGTAAAGACTTGATAAGGCGTGCGATCGCTTTTCAACCCTTGCTCGGGTTCAGTTAACAACTCGTCGGGCAGAATGTGTAACGCAATTCCTAATTGACTGCAAACGTCAGCTATTTCGACATCGCGTTGCCGACTGAAAGGCGTGTAGTCTCGGTTAATAAACACCGCTTCAATTTGCTGCTGTACAAACAGTTGCGTTATCACCTCTTGAGGCGTGGCATGATAAAGCGCCAACTTGCCGCCTGCTGCCTTTAATTGCCGCTCAAGATCGTCGATTGATTGCAGCATAAAGCGCAGCCCCGGTTTGCTCTGGTAAGCATGCGGCTCAATTTGTCTCGGGTCGAAAATAAAGCAGGGTATTACTTTTTCGGAAAGCCGTAATGCTTCATTCAAGCCGATATTGTCATGCAAACGTAAATCGCGGCGGAAGATAAAAAGTGATGTTATATGGGCAGGCATCTTTTAATTTTAAATGTAAGCGTGATTTTCTAATGGCCTGCGGTATGTTCGGAACTTGTCCGTCCACGAAAAACATAATATTGATAAGCGTTATAGCCAAGCATTAACGGCAGCAAGACGCCTATTGCTATGAGCATAAACTCCAGGGTTTTGGTTGATGAAGCCGCCGTATGCAAGGTCATGGTTCCCGGAATCAAAAACGGATAATGGCTGGCGACCAAACCTATAACCACCAAAACCAAGCTGACCAAACACCAGATAAAGGGCTTATTATCATCCCGTCGTTTCAGGCTCAGAACTAACATCATAAGAGACACGGTTACGCAGGCGGCCAGTACCCCGAACCTTAACGGTTGGTCACGCCAACGTTCAGCTACATAGGGCATTACCTGTGCACTGTATAGGAGAAAAACCGGCAGCAACAAAACCAGCAACAGTAATGCCCGCCAAGCCCAGCGATAGGCGGATTGAAGAAACTTGCCTTCTACTTTACACAACAGATAACTGGCGCCAAGTAATACATAGACTGTTGCCAATAACACAGCGGTCAAGACAGATAATGGGGTGGCCCAGATGAAAAGGTTTACCTGGGAGCCAGGATTGCCTAACGGTATACCACCCAGCAATCCGCCCAAGGCCAAGCCCTGGGCTAAAGCGGCCACCAAGCTTCCGATGCCAAAAGCCAGTATCCATCCCTCTTGCTGGCGTGCATAGAGACGGAATTCAAAGGCAACGCCTCGAAAAATAAGCCCAAAAAGCATTAGTAAAACGGGAATGTAGAACGCTTGTAAAATCTCCGCATAGGCCAAAGGAAAGGCGCCGAAAAGCGTTCCGCCCATCAGTACCAGCCAGGTTTCATTGGCATCCCAGACGCCGCTGAGGCTTTCCATCATAAGTACTTGACGAGACTTATCTTTTTCTAACAAAGAGAGAACGCCAATGCCCAGATCGAAACCATCAAGAGCAACATAGATTGTTAAAATCAAAGTCAGAATTACGGACCATGAATTGATAAGCCATTCGGATACGTGGTGCTCCATGATCAACTTCCTTGCTCGTGGGCGCGAATGGGTAGTTGCAATGCCGGTAAAGGCTCGTCAATATTGGGGCCTGTCAGGATAATACGCCTTGCAAACACAATAAAGGTGAACAGCAATAATGAATAAATAACTGTAAACATTACCAGACTTGTTAATACTGCCGGGACAGGCAAATTT
>JAYTLW010000153.1:0-8019 GCA_043729025.1 Methylobacter sp. | reverse complement strand
ATCGTCAACTCGATAAACCCGTTCAGAATCGACGGACAAAAAACCGCCGCTTTCGAAATTGTCGACGACCTGGGTTTTGCGCCCGATTATCACTGCCTGCCGGTCGGCAACGCAGGAAATATCACCGCCTACTGGAAAGGCTATAGCGAATATGCGACCGATCGCGTCTGCAGCAATCGCCCGGTGATGTGCGGTTACCAAGCCGCCGGAGCCGCGCCCTTCGTCGCCGGTCACATGATCGACGAGCCGGAAACCATCGCCACAGCCATACGCATCGGTCATCCGCAATCCTGGGATTATGCCTGGGCTGCGCAAAAAGAGTCCGGCGGCTGGTTTGACAAGTTTACCGACGCACAGATTTTAGCTGCGCAAAAAATGCTGTCCCAGTATGAAGGCATCTTCTGCGAGCCTGCCTCGGCAACGTCATTAGCCGGAGCCCTGCATGACATCGGCTCAGGGAAAATCCCCGAAGGCAGTAAAATTGTCTGCACCTTAACCGGCAACGGCTTAAAAGATCCCGATACGGCTATCTCGCAATGCGCCGCTGCACATCCGGTGACCATTGAAGCGAGTCTGGATGCGGTTAAGAAGGCCATTTTGGATTGTTTATGAAAGAAAAATCACGGATTAAAATGCTGTTGTTTTATGTCATGCTTATCTGTGCTACGACAAGCTGTTTTGCGGCGGATGCTTTTCAATGTAATACCAGAGAAAAGACTGCATTACAGCTTCTTAAGAATCGCATCAATAAGGAACACATGTATGACCAATGGACTTCTTTAAGTTGCTTGTCGATATACGTCGAAGACTGTGATTCGAAAAGTGTAGATATAGTAATCCGTGAAATTCATGATGAAAAATGTGCTGGAGATCCGAACGTTAATCCTATGCCAATAGTTGATCGCTTTAGAGTTTTACGAGACTCTGAAAGTATCGAATGGTATTACACACCAGATGGTGAGTATGTTGAATTTAATAAGATTCACACCATAGGTGGTAAGTAAGTAGGTTGGGCAACATCTTTTCGTTGCCCAACATTTTGGGCGTGATGATGTTTATATATTACGTTAAATTGAGCTGGTAAATTTGCTATGAATATTGAAACAATCCGTCATGAAGCAATGCTGCTTCCGCCTCGAGAGCGGGCGCAATTGGCTGAACAATTACTGTCTAGCCTCGACACCCTAACGGAAGCAGAAACTGAACAGCTTTGGTTTCACGAGGCTGCGCGTCGTGCTGATGATATGGACAGCGGGCTGGTACAGCGCATTCCAGCCGATGAGGTTTATCGGGAAGCCCAAGCACTCCTAAAGTGAACTACTTTTTTAATCCGAAGGCACGGATTGAGCATTTGGAGCATGTAGCTTACTACGAATCTCAGCAGCAGGGTTTGGGGGCTCGTTATCTTGCCGCCTTTAATGTGGCAATGGTCAAAGTTTGTGCCTCCCCACACCGCTACAAAATCGAGTTCCCACCTAATATTCGACGGTATCGGGTTCCTGGTTTTCCATACAATATTCTTTACAGACAAGTAGATACAGATGTTGAAGTGTTGGTTGTTGCCTCGCATCGCCGTCGCCCGGATTATTGGCTGGATAGAGTTTAGCGAGTATCCAAAGCCGACTTTTGTCGGCTTTTTTAATGAGAACCCCATGTATTATCAAGGCGTTAAAAAATCCATCGTTACCCGTCCTGTCATAAAAAAACGCGCAGACCTGGGTGAAATTCATCCGGTATTGGAACGCATCTTTTTAGCCAGAGGCTTAACATCTACAGCCGAACTTGACCGGACGCTGGCAAAACTGCCATCGCCGTGGCTGCTCTCGGGCATGGAGGAGATGGTGGGGCATTTGATCATGGCGATCAATACGCAACAACGGATCTGCATCGTCGCCGATTTCGACGCCGATGGCGCAACCAGTTGCGCTGTGGCTATCAAGGGCTTGCAATTGCTGGGGGCAGGGCAGGTGTCATTTGTTGTACCTAACCGATTTGAATACGGTTACGGCTTGACGCCTGAAATCGTCGATCTGGTTAAACTGCAAAATCCTGATGTGATCATTACCGTCGATAACGGCATTTCAAGCATAGACGGGGTCAGGGTCGCCAAAGAGCTGGGCATCAAGGTTCTGATTACCGATCATCATTTGCCGGGTCATCAGTTGCCCGATGCCGACGCGATCGTCAACCCCAATCTGGTCGACGATCAATTTCCCGGGGGCGCACTGGCCGGTGTCGGGGTGATGTTCTATGTGTTGATGGCGTTAAGGAGCCGGTTAAGAGAGCAGAACTGGTTCGAGCAAAACCAGGTTCAGGAGCCCAATCTCGCCCAGTTGCTCGATTATGTCGCCTTAGGCACGGTCGCCGACGTGGTGGCGCTGGATCATATCAATCGGGTTCTGGTGCATCAGGGCTTAATGCGGATACACACCGGGCGCTCGCATCCCGGCATCAAGGCGCTGATCGAAGTGGCAGGAAAAAATCCGGCAGCCGTTTTCGCCACCGATTTGGGCTTTGCGGTGGGGCCGAGGCTTAATGCAGCCGGGCGCATGGATGACATGTCGCTGGGGATACAATGCCTGTTGACCGAAGATCCTGTGCTTGCAAAAACAATGGCGCTGCAACTCGATGAGCTGAACAATGACCGGCGGGAAGTTGAAGGTCAAATGAAAATCGAGGCCATGGCTTATTTAAGCCAGATGAAAAAACTTGATGGACACCATTTGCCTTCCGGCGTCTGTCTGTTTGACGCAAACTGGCATCAAGGCGTTATCGGCATTTTAGCCTCGCGGATTAAAGATCAGCTGCATCGCCCGGTGATCGCTTTTGCGCCTAGCGGAAAAGATCAGATAAAAGGCTCCGCGCGTTCAATCCCAGGCGTTCATATTCGCGACGTGCTAAGCGATATTGCAGCGACTCACCCAAAATTGCTGAGTAAATTTGGGGGACACGCAATGGCCGCAGGCATGAGTTTGAACATGCACGACTATCCGCCTTTTGCCTTGGCTTTTGATGCTTTGGTCGGCAAGCGACTGGCAACTGTCGATCTGGAGCAGAAAATCTATTCCGACGGCGAGTTGAGCGAAAACGAGATGACAATTGAATTTGCCGATTTATTGCAAAATTCCGGGACTTGGGGACAGGAATTTCCCGAACCTGTTTTTGACGGGGTTTTCGATGTGATTCAAGCGCGAATCGTCGGCCAGCGCCATCTTAAATTAGTGCTGAGAAAACCGCATGGCGAGTTGTTAATCGATGCGATAGCTTTTTATGTGGATAAGCCGGAAAACTGGCTGGGCTTGCGAAGCATCAAGGCGGCTTACAAACTGGACATCAACGAGTTCAGAGGAAATCGCAGTGTGCAGTTGATAGTCCAGTATCTGGAAAAAATCCTCTAAAAAAAGGGCGGATAAACCGCCCTTTTGTTTGCATATCTATTATTATTTTTTAACTTCGTCAGGCGCTGCGGGTGCAGGTTCTGCAACTTTTTCAATCGTCTTTTCAACAGCTTTAGCAGCTTCCGCTGATTTTTCAGCTACCGCGCCTTTAACAGATTCAACTGCTTTGGCCGCTTCAGCAGCTTTTTCAGTGACGGCGTTTTCAACAGCTTTGGTTGCTTCTGCCGCTGTTTCAGTGACTTTATCCTCAATTGATTTGGCTGGCTCTGCTGTTGCCGGTTCCGCTACAGCGGGAGCAGCTTCAGCTTTGGGTTGTTCGTCGGTCAACGGCACCAAGATTTCTACTTTCGCCTGTTTACGCAAGTTTTCTATCATATCCTGAACTTTTTTGCGTTGCAGGTACGGCGTCAATTGCTCTTTAACCGCTTCCAATGCAGGAGGTGTTAACGGACGGGAATCTTCCTTTAAAATCACATGAAAACCGAACTGGGTTTTAACCGGGGCTTTGGTGTATTTGCCTTTTTCCAGGGCGGCCACAGCTTCAGAGAAAGGCGCGACCATTTGTGCGGCGGAAAACCAGCCTAAATCACCGCCATTTTGCGATTCTTTGGCATCCAAGGAATTTTTGTTAGCTAATTTGCCAAAATCAGCGCCCTTATCCAATTCGGTAATTAATTTCTTAGCTTCGGTTTCGGTTTTAACCAGGATATGGCGCGCTTTAAACTCGATGCCTTTTTCAGCAGCAATTTTGCTGTCATATTCGGCTTTAATCTCCGCATCGGTGACCGGATTGGCTTTAATAAAGTCTTGTAAGTCGGCTTGAGTCAGTAATGACTTTTTAGCGGTATCAAGCTGCGCTATGAGTTCAGGTGATTTGTCCAGCTGCTTTTGGGTGGCGTCCTGAACCAGCAACTCACGTTGTATAAGTTCCTCAATCAGTTTTTCTTTAGGAAACGATTGTCCGTGGCTGCGTTCGGCGATTTCTTTTTCCAATGCGGCCAACGTTGATTTGGCGATGTACTGACCATTGACTACAGCAATAGCATCGGCTTTATCGACTGCGGGCGCCATGGATGAAGCGGTAGTGCCAGTATCAGTGGTTTTTTCTTGATTACAACCGGCGAGCAATACGGTACCGACTACAAGTAGGGGGATAAATTTACTGTTCATTTATAATTTTCCTTTGGTTTCTTCAGAGGGTGAGAGAGCATTAATGCCTAAGGCATGAATTTGTTGTTTCATCATGTCGCCCAGCGCTTGATAAACAAGCTGGTGTCGCTGAACTAAGGATTTGCCTTCAAAGATTTCAGCGATAATGGTGACATGATAATGACCTCCGCCGCTACGTGCGCCGGCATGTCCGGCATGAGCCGCACTGTTATCGATAATTTCTAAAAGCGCTGGTTTAAAACTATCATTTAACAGCTGTTTGATTAACTCGGATGTCATTGTGGAAAGACCTTTTTAAATGGTTTAACGATAACCTGGGCATAAACCCCGGCATCACTGTAAGGATCAACGTCCGCCCAGTATTGGGCATCGGTCAGGCTGTCAAATTCGGCAATCACCAGGCTGCCGGTAAAACCGGCCGCCCCCGGATTATCACTGTCTATTGCCGGATGGGGGCCGGCCAAGACCAGCCGCCCGGCATCCTGTAGTTCTTGTAGTCTTTTGATATGCGCCGGGCGTACCGACAGCCTTTTATCCAGGCTATCCGCGACATCGGTGCTGATAATGGCGTATAGCACGTCTTATTCCTCGGTATCGGGTATGTATTTGTATAAAAAAACCATTTGCAGCAAAATAAAAACCACCATCAAAGCCGGTACGCCAAATGTTTTAAAGGTAACCCAATCATCAGTATTGTAATTGTACATCACATAAAGGTTGATAAAGCCTACGCTGAGAAAAAAGCAGCCCCACAGGGCGTTCAAGCGTTTCCAGATCAATGCCGGCAAGCTTAGACTGGCCGAGAGCATTTTTTCAATGAAGGTTTTTTTGCCAATAAACTGGCTGCCCAAAAAGGCTACGCCAAACAGCCACTCTATGATGGATAGTTTCCATTTAATAAATTGCTCATCCTGTAAATACAGGGTTGCGCCGCCCATCACCAATATTAGTCCCAAGGTAATCCACTGCATGGTTTCAACCTTGCGGTATTTAAACCAGGCATAGGCCACCTGAATAACGGTTGCCACAATGACAACAGCGGTGGCGACATAAATATCGTAAATCTTAAATGCAATAAAAAATAAAAGGATAGGGAAAAATTCGAAAAGCTGTTTCATAGTTGCTGGAAGTAGGAGGTGATCAGGCGTAAGTATCTATTCCTGTTATCAATTGAGCACGTTGATCTTGCATCGGAGCATTGAATGCCTGGTGGTAAGCGGAAAGTGCTCTTAAGGTTCGTGAGTCAGTGGGTTTAATGATATTGTTGCTTGTAAAATCACTATCTAAGCTGGAATTAACCAGTGTTTTTTTAATGTCTTCAGATGAACTGGGCTGTTTAAATTTTTTATTTTGAGCATCTTTTGCGACAGGTAATACGTTATTTTTCTCACTCGTATTCCTGCCAATATTCTGGTTAAGACCTAAGGGCGAAAAAGTTAATGATGAATGATGGATTTTCATACCTGATTCTGTGCAAAATTAACTACGGTTCATTGTAAAATTTTTAGTGCGGAATGTACATGCTTGAATAAAGGTTTCTGCTAGAATGCACATTATTTTGGAATCAATCTGTGGATAAAAATACCCAAACACAATTAGAAGCGGCTGCATTTCGACGGTTCGTCGGTCATTTACAAAAACACACCGAGGTACAAAATATCGATTTGATGATATTAGCCGATTTTTGCAGAAATTGCTTGGCTAAATGGTATATGGCGGAGGCAGTAGAGCAGGGCATAGCGCTGGATTACGAACAAGCTAGAGAAGTCGTTTACGGCATGCCTTTTAAGGAATGGAAAGATAAATTTCAAACCGAAGCTACAGTCGAACAATTGGCGGCATACGATCGTAAACAACAGTCCAAATCATGATGACCGGCCAATTTCCTGATTTTCAGGCGTAATCGACTTAACCGTCCCTTAGTATCCCAAATGAGCCGCCTGATTGGGATACTTTCACCATAAAGCCCGGTTTATAAAATCAGCCATGAAACATACCGTAAACATTTTTTTGTTAGTTATTGCCGTCGCCCAATTAAGCGGCTGCGCAAGCCTGGGCAAAGGTATTGCTGAAGCCTTTCTGGAAAAACAGCAAGAGGTCGATACCCGAGTTTGCGAAATATGGGGCAAAGCCTTTAAGGGACTGTCGCCGTTTCTGGACAATGGGCAAGGCAAGATGAAGGTGCTGATGGTTCATGGCGTGGGTGATCATTTGCCGGGATACGCCACACAATTTGTCGAAAAACTGGCTAAAGAACTGAATTTGCCGGTGATGTCCAGCCAGTACAAAAACATTACCCTGACTGATCGGCTTGATACTGAAAAAAATCTGGGCAATTTAAGAATTACGCGTTTATTAAGCAAAGACAGGAACAAGGAACTACTGTTTTATGAGTTGACCTGGTCGGTCATTACCGCCAAGCAAAAAGAAGTGCTGGCCTATGATAACTCAGGAGAATATGCGTTTCGCAGAGCGAAAATAAATGATTTGATGAAAAAATTCTCCAATGATACCGGCCCCGATCCGATTATCTATCTGGGAGAGAGCAGGGAAGACATACTGGTTTCATTCGGCCAATCCTTCTGCTGGATGACCAAAAGCAAATGGGATAGCTTGCCAGATGATGTGAGGCAAGCCTGTTCATTTAATGATGACACTGCGGCGGCGAACATACTTGTTGATCAATACGCCTTCATTTCTCACAGTCTGGGCAGTCGCATCACTATTGACGGCATGCAGCGCATCGCTTCTTTATTGGACAAACGCGATGCCGATTTCACAGCCGCGTTAAAGAGCAAAGAAATCCCCATCTATATGATGTCCAATCAGCTGCCGATGTTGCAGTTGGGCCGTAAGTTGCCCGATGTCAGCAACCAAAAAGCGGCCTATTGTCAGCCGGATGGCGAAAAATATAAGCTGCGCATGCTGGCTAAAACCCCGATCATTGCCTTTAGCGATCCTAACGATCTGTTAAGTTATGCGATTCCACACGGCTTTGTCGAAAAGTACCTGGACTCAAGGCTGTGCATAGAAGTCACCAATATTAATATCAATGTAGCGACCATTTTTGACGCATTCGGCCTGGGCAAACTCGCCAATCCTCTCGATGCGCACATGGGTTACGACACCGATGATAGAGTGGTGGCGCTGATCGCCAAAGGCATAGGCAACCAGAATACCGCCAAGGTTGTGACTGACCGCTGCCAATGGGTTGAAACGATAGATTAGTTTGCCTGAACGTACGCCAAATTGAGCGTAATTGGAAACATGGCATTAATTTAACTTCTGAGTACCTTTAAATGTTCATCAATAGGGTGTTTTTATTATAATATATTGATATTAAAGTTTATTTGTAACTACTCGCCCCGCATAGAGTCTAATTCCCCAGCCAGCGCCAGTTGAACGGCAACAAGCGGGTTGTAACCTTTGTTCGCCATCGTTTGCAGGTAGC
>JAYTLW010000152.1:0-2554 GCA_043729025.1 Methylobacter sp. | reverse complement strand
CACCCAGATGGGTTTTCCCGGTTATTTCATGATTGTTGCCGACTTTATTCAGTGGGCAAAAAATAATCTTATTCCGGTCGGGCCGGGGCGGGGTTCGGGCGCGGGTTCCTTGGTGGCTTACGCACTTAAAATTACCGACCTCGACCCTATCGAATTCGATCTGCTGTTTGAACGGTTTTTAAATCCCGAGCGGGTTTCGATGCCCGATTTTGACGTGGATTTCTGCATGGATCGCCGGGATGAGGTGATCGATTACGTCGCCCGTCATTACGGACGGGATCATGTGGCGCAGATCATCACTTACGGTTCGATGGCGGCCAAAGCGGTGATTCGCGATGTCGGCCGAGTGCTGGGTTTCGGCTACGGTTTTGTCGATAGATTGGCCAAGCTGGTTCCGTTTGAAATCGGCATGACCTTGACTAAAGCCTTAGCTGACAGTCCTGAACTGAAACAGCTTTATGATGCCGAGGAGGAGGTCAAAGCGCTGATCGATATGGCGCTTTCGCTGGAAGGCACGGTTAGAAATGCGGGCAAACATGCCGGCGGGGTGGTTATTTCGCCGACTAAGTTGACCGATTTCACGCCGCTGTATTGCGATCAGGACGGCAATAATCTGGTCACCCAGTTTGACAAAGATGACGTGGAAGCGGTGGGTCTGGTCAAGTTCGACTTTTTGGGACTACGTACGCTAACCATCATCGACTGGGCCTTGCAGGATATTAATGCCAAACACCAGCAACAAGGCAAGCCCCTGGTCGATATAACCGCCATCCCCAGAGATGATGCAGACGTTTATAAACTGCTGAGCGCGGCCCAAACCACCGCCGTGTTCCAGCTGGAATCGCGCGGCATGAAGGAGCTGATTAAAAAACTTAAACCCGATTGTTTCGACGATATTATCGCGCTGGTGGCGCTGTTTCGGCCGGGGCCTTTGGAATCGGGCATGGTGGACGATTACATCAACGTCAAGCACGGGGCCAAAGCGGAATATGCGCATCCCTTGCTAGTGCCTATTTTAAAACCCACCAACGGCGTTATTTTGTATCAGGAACAGGTGATGCAAATTGCCCGTGAAATGGCGCTGTATACCCTGGGCGGTGCGGATATGCTGCGTCGGGCAATGGGCAAGAAAAAACCGGAGGAAATGGCGAAAGAGCGGGATAAATTTACCGCCGGCGCCATTGAAAATCAGGTCGATGAAAAAATCGCCACTTATGTTTTCGATTTGATGGAAAAGTTTGCCGGTTACGGTTTCAATAAATCGCATTCGGCCGCTTATGCGCTGGTCGCCTATCAAACCGCCTGGCTAAAAGCCCATTATCGACCTGAGTTTATGGCGGCGGTGTTGTCTGCCGATATGGATAACACCGACAAGGTGGTGATCTTGATTGAAGAATGTAAACAGATGAAATTGGAAATCCGCCCGCCCAATATCAATGTTTCAAAATACAAATTCACCGTTACCGATGAAGGTCATATTGTTTACGGTTTGGGCGCGCTCAAGGGCGTGGGCGAGGCGGCCATAGAAGAAATGCTGATAGAGCGGGATGATCGCGGGCTATTTTTCGGCCTGTATGATTTATGCAAGCGGGTAGATTTGCGCAAATTCAACCGGCGGGTGCTGGAGGCCTTGATACGCGCCGGGGCTTTCGATGAGTTCGATAATAACCGGGCCGGGCATTTGGCGGAGTTGCCGATTGTTTTAAAAGTCGCCGAACAGTATGGAAAAATGGCACAAACCGGTCAAAACGACTTGTTCGGCCTAGCCGTCAATGCCGATGATATGGCGGATGTCGACGCTTATAATACCGTGGTTGCACCTTGGGACGAAAATGAACGGCTGGCTGCGGAAAAGCTGGTTCTGGGTCTGTTTTTGACCGGGCATCCGATCAATCAATATGAGGCTGAATTAAAACAATTTACCCACGGAACGATAGAGTCGCTGTTGGCTAATGTGGAGCGTTCCAAAAGTAGAAAAATGGAAGCCAAAACCGCCGGGTTGGTCGTCGAAGTGCGCACCCGTCAGACCAAGAACGGTAAAACCATGGGTTTTGCGACGATTGACGATCGAACCGGCAGGCTTGAAATCGCGGCGTTTGGCGATGTATACGAAAAATACCGAGGCATTTTTGTCCGCGACAATCTGTTGATAGCCGAAGGTGCATTGGCTGTTGATGATTATTTAGGAACGCTGCGCTTAACCGTGGAGAAACTGTACAGCATGGAGCAGGCCAGAGAGGTTTTTGCCAGAAGCATACAGTTGGTATGGAATGCGCCGGAGTGCGAAGGCCTTGGCTTTGTTGCGAAGTTGATTGCCGTTCTGGAACCTTTCAAGGGCGGCGGCTGTCCTGTGAGTATCAACTATAGCTCTAAAGCTGCCAAAGCAAATTTACTTTTGGGTGATGAGTGGCGCGTACATCCAACCGATGAATTGGTTGCGCGATTGAGAACCTTGGCGGGAAATGAGGCTGTAGAGATTAGGTACAGGTGAAAAGAGTATGTTGTGGGCGCGAATTTATTCGCGCATTTAAATTAACGCGAATAAATTCGCGCC
>JAYTLW010000151.1:0-6753 GCA_043729025.1 Methylobacter sp. | reverse complement strand
AAAAAACATGTTTTTTTATTCCGGTCTTAAGTAAAAACAATCACTTGAAAAATGGCAAAAACGTTTTTAAGCCTGTTTTCAGAATACTTTCACAGTCTCGTTAACAATTACCCCCCTTACGATCATCTAAGCCACTCACTAATGACCAACCTGATTGCAGCACCCCCGGCTTCCGGCCCTATTGATCCGGGCTTAACCTGCCTGGTCATCCTGGCCCGTCTGCACGGCATTGCGGCCGATGCCGACCAGTTGGCCCACGAATACCACACCGGCGGACAGCCCTTTACCCAGACTGAAATCCTGCTCGCGGCCAAAAAACTGGGGCTGAAAGCCAGTCCGGTAAAGACGCCGCCCGGACGATTGGATAAAACCCCGTTGCCTGCGTTGGCGGTGGGTGCCGGTGGCCGCTTTTTTATCCTTGCTAAAGTTGAAAACAACCAGGTGTTGATCCATGACCCGTACACCGGCCGCCCGGAATCTTTGACGCTAGCCGAACTGTCTGCGCGTTTCACAGGCGATGCTGGGCAGACAACCGGCGGCGAACCGGTTACCGCTAACCAGCGGCCTAGCGCCGGTGCCAGTTCCCGTACTACTGCTACCAC
The DNA here is from genome assembly GCA_043729025.1 of Methylobacter sp. Classification (GTDB taxonomy): domain Bacteria; phylum Pseudomonadota; class Gammaproteobacteria; order Methylococcales; family Methylomonadaceae; genus Methylobacter_A. The sequence continues at coordinate 6,151 of JAYTLW010000151.1, read as the reverse complement.
CGCCAACGCCAACGCCGCTGGCCGCTATCCCCTGATCCTGTTCACCTCCCGTGCCTCACTGGCCGGGGAGATGGGCAAGTTCGACTTTACCTGGTTTATCCCGGCGGTCATCAAATACCGCAGGCTGTTACTGGAAGTGTTGCTGGTCTCGTTTGTGATCCAGTTCTTTGCCCTGATTACGCCGTTGTTCTTTCAGGTGGTGATGGACAAGGTGCTGGTACACCGGGGTTTTACCACCCTGGATGTCATTGCTGCCGGTTTAGCAGTGGTGGTGCTGTTTGAAGTGTCGCTCACCGCCCTGCGCAGCTATGTGTTTGCCCACACCACCAGCCGTATCGATGTGGAACTGGGTGCGCGGTTGTTCCGGCACTTGTTGAATTTACCGCTGGCGTATTTTCAGGCCCGCCGGGTGGGTGATTCGGTGGCACGGGTACGGGAACTGGAGAACATCCGCGCATTCCTGACTGGCAACGCCATCACCTTGGTGCTGGACTTGCTGTTCTCGGTGGTGTTCATCGCGGTGATGCTCACCTACAGTAAACCGTTAACCTTGATCGTCATCCTGTCGCTGCCCTGTTATGTGCTCTTGTCGCTGTCGTTCACGCCCTTGTTACGTGCGCGTTTGCATGAGAAATTCAACCGGGGCGCGGAAAACCAGGCGTTTCTGGTGGAAACCATCAGCGGTATTGACACGGTTAAAGCAATGGCGGTGGAGCCGCACTGGACACGGCAATGGGACAATCAATTAGCGGCTTACGTCGCGTCGAGTTTTCGCACCGCCACGGTGAGCACCTTCGCCAACAGCGGCGTTACGCTGATCAGCAAGTTGGTGACGGTCGCCACGATGTATATCGGCGCTTTGCTGGTGATTGAAGGCAAGATGACCGTTGGCCAGCTAATTGCCTTCAACATGCTCGCCGGCCAGGTGGCCCAGCCGGTTATGCGTTTGGGGCAGTTATGGACGGATTTCCAGCAAACCGGCATTTCCATGCAGCGCCTGGGCGACATCCTGAACACCCGCACCGAAGTGTCCGGCAACAAAAGCGCACTGCCATCGCTAGCCGGACGCATCACCCTGGAAGAGGTGGTGTTCCGTTACCGCCCCGATGGCCCGGAAGTGCTCAAGAACATCCAGCTGGATATTGCGCCGGGTGAAGTGATCGGCATCGTCGGGCGTTCCGGTTCCGGCAAAAGCACCCTGACCAAGCTGGTGCAACGCCTGTATACGCCCGAACGCGGCCGCGTACTGGCTGACGGCATTGATCTTGCCTTGGCAGATGCGTCATCGCTGCGCCGCCAAATCGGCGTGGTGTTGCAGGAGAATGTCCTGTTCAGCCGTAGCATCCGCGACAATATCGCCCTGGCCGATCCCGGCGCGCCGCTGGAGTCGGTCATGCAGGCGGCAAAACTGTCCGGTGCGCATGAATTCATCCTGGAGTTGTCCGAAGGTTATGACACGCTAGTGGGTGAACACGGCTCCACGCTGTCAGGCGGACAGCGCCAACGCATCGCCATTGCCCGGGCGTTGCTGACCAGCCCGCGCGTGTTGATCTTTGACGAGGCCACCAGCGCCCTGGACTATGAGAGCGAACGCATCATCCAGGACAATATGAAGGCCATCTGCAAAGGCCGCACCGTGATCATTATTGCCCACCGCTTGTCAGCAGTACGCGATGCCAACCGTATCATCGTCATGGATCGCGGCCAGATCGTAGAAACCGGCACCCATGCCGAGCTGCTAGATAACAAGACCGGCCATTACGCACACTTACACCGCTTGCAACAGGGATAAAACACATGAGCCCACACTTACAAGCCTTCGGCGACCTGCTAAGCCGTTATGGCACCGCCTTTCGCCATGCCTGGCAACATCGAGCTGAACTGGCAAGCACGCCGCGCCTGCCTTACGAGGCCCAGTTTCTGCCCGCCGCGCTGTCCCTACAGGAAACCCCGGTGTCACCCGCCCCAAGAATCGCGATTTGGCTACTCATTGCCTTTGCGGCATTGGCGCTGTTGTGGTCGTACTTTGGGCACATTGATGTGGTCGCCACCGCCCAGGGCAAAGTGGTCGCCAATGACCGCACCAAGACCATCCAACCTTTTGAGACGGCGACCGTCAAAGCCATTCATGTCATTGACGGTCAAACCGTCAACGCCGGTGCTGTGCTGATCGAACTGGACGCCACCAGCGGCCAGGCCGATAAGGACCGGATCATTGGCGACCTGGCCGCAGCGCGACTGCTGGTGGCTCGAGGCCAGGCCGTGCTTAAGGCCTTAACCACCGGGCAACCCCCAAAGCTGCAACGGCCTGCTGCGGTTGCTGCCGTATTGTTTGAGGAAGCACAACGCCTGCTGTCAGGGCAGCACGGTGAATACCGTGCCAAACTTAACCGTATTGAGGCCGAAATGGCCATGCGCAAAGCTGAATTGCATTCTACGCAGGAACTGGTACATAAGTTGGAGCAGACCTTGCCCATTACCAAACAGCGTGCAGACGACTTAAAGAACCTGGTGGCATTGCGGTACGCCTCCCGGCACGACTACCTGGAGCGTCACCAGATCAGTATCGAACAACAGGCCGATTTGGCCAACCAGCGCAGCCGCCTCAATGAAATCGGGGCCGCCATGCGCGAAGCCCACGGACAAAGCCTGGCGATGACCGCAGAAACCCGCCGTATCAGCTTGGACAGCATCACCGAAGGCCAGCAAAAGGCCGCCACGCTGGAACAGGAACTGCTCAAAGCCGAGTCCCGGAGCAAGTTGATGCAACTGACCTCGCCGGTGACGGGTACCGTCCAGCAATTGGCTGTCCATACTGTTGGCGGCGTCGTCACCCCCGCGCAGCCGTTAATGCTGATCGTGCCGGGCGACAATCCGCTGGAAGTGGAGGCGTTTATCGAGAACAAGGACATCGGCTTCGTCAAGCCCAACCAGGATGCCGAAGTCAAAATCGAAACCTTTCAGTACACCAAGTACGGCACGCTCCACGCCAAAGTCACATCGGTCTCCCACGATGCCATTAACGACGAAAAGCGCGGCCTGATCTATTCGACGCGGGTCAAGATGGCAAAAACCACCATCAATGTGGATGGCACCGACGTCAACCTCAGTCCCGGCATGGCGGTGTCCGTTGAAATCAAGACCGGTAAACGGCGGGTGATCGAGTATTTCCTGAACCCCCTGTTGCAATACGGACATGAGAGTTTACGGGAGCGGTGATGGAAGTTTGGACGTACCCCCACAACCCACGCAGAATGATGAAAAAACTCACTAGCACACTCCTGTTGATAGGCTTGAACTTTGCACTGGGCAATGCGGCTTATGCCGAGGATTTGCTAAGTATTTACCAGCAGGCATTGACGGCGGACCCCACACTGAAATCAGCGGAGACCCGGATTAAAATAGGCACTGCACAAAAAGGCCAAGCACTGGGGGACATGCTGCCCCAGATCACCGGCACGGGCAACTGGTCAACGAATAACCAGCAAACCGGTAACCAGACCAACAATTATCTAGGTACCCGCTATGTAGTTTCGTTAAACCAGACCTTGCTCGATTTCCCCAAGTTCTGGAACTGGCGGCGGGCTAACGCGGTTGAAAGCCAATATACCCTGGAAAACCTGCACGCCCGGCAAACCTTGTTGTTCAAGGTGGTGGACGGATATTTTACCGTGCTTGAAGCCGAGGATGAACTCAGTTTCTTCAAAAGCGAAGCGGAGACCACCGGACAGCAACGCCAGCAAATCCAGACGCTATTCGACCGGGAACTGGTTAAAATTACCGATTTGTATGCCATTGAAGCCCGCCTTGACCAAATCAACGCCGACCTGGTTGAAGCGGAAGTGACGGTCGTGACAGCAAAAGCAGGCTTAACCGAACTCACCGGCATTACACCGGCACCGCTGTTACCATTGCGCGGCGACATCGGTTACCGGGAACTCGAAGGCAACTTGGACGACTGGCTGGCCGTGGCGAAAAGTGAAAACCCCACCTTAACCGCACAGCACTATGCCATCGCGGCCGCAGACCTGGATGTCACTGCGCAAAAAGCACGGCATCTGCCGGTGGTCGAGCTGCAATTGAACTATTACAACACGAACACGGGTTTCCAAAGCGCCCTGGTCAACCAGACCGATACCCAGGTCGCGGCCATTAATGTCAACGTACCGATCTTCAGCGGTGGCACCACCACCCAGCGGACGCACGAAGCGCAGCACAAATTGATGCTCAGCCAATACGACAACGAAACCAAGCTCCGCGCGGTGGTTAAAGAAACCAGCGCTGCGTTTTTAAGCGCCAACGCCAACGTCAGGCGCATTAAGGCAACGCAGAAAGCCCTGGAATCGGCCAGCAAAGCCAGGGTGGCGCTGGAAACCGGATTCGGCTATGGTGTTGAAACAATTAACGATGTGCTCAAAGCCCAGCAAGAGGAATTTAAAGCCAAACGGGATTTGGCGAAAGCCAAGTATGGCTACATCAAAAACCGCATGCGCTTTATGCAGGCGATTGGCATGATCAGTGAGGAAAACCTGGCAGAGGTGAATGGGTGGTTGCAAACCATACCTTCGGAAGCTGCAAAAAGAGATGAAAAACAGTGGATTCAAGACCAGCCTTGAATGAGCCAATCGGTTAATGCCCCCAATCCGTAGTGAATGTCTGCCATGCGGCAGAGATAAGCTTTGTGCGTCAAGGGCTGGTTTGGGTATCTGAATGCCGATAACCAACAGTCTCTGAATGACTGCTTTTCAAGGTTAAGCCGCCGTTAACTGGAAACTGGTGTCTGTCTGTTTATGGCCGTCAACGGCCTGTCACTACAAATAATAGCCACGGTCTTTTTCCTATTATTTACTTGACGGGATAGTTAATAGTCGATAACTCGATTGTGGCGCATCACTCAGCTTATGTTTTCTTTGCAGAAAAACCAGCTTGTATTGTTAAAATTTTCAACACCTCATTTCGAGTTTTGGAATGATTTAAATGCTGGCTGAAGTCGCGTAAACTCCGAATTATAAACCAGTTGTGATTGCTGTTTTCAATGTTAGATTCCGAATGCCGGTACTTTTGAAACAACTTGCCGCGCCTTTCCAGAGGCTTCTGGAGGAATAGTATTTACCAACTGTATATGAATTTTGCAGCTCTTGCCAAAGCGTAATCTGAATTTTTCTTCAATAATTTTTAACGCATCAGGATTCCAAAATGGGTTTGTTACAATCAAAATTTCAAATTCATTAATAGCGTGTTGGATGATTTTAAATTGTTCTACGCCGCTGGTTTCACGCAAAACGTAAATGGCTGCCAAAGCATGGACAATTGAACCATCTTCATGGATAAGAAAATCTGTGCTGCGTCCAACAATTTCATCAATGACATGCAAGCCTCGACCCTCTTTATCCAGGTCGGTTGATAATTTGACCATGTCACCGGTACGATAGCGGACGAAGGGCTGTGCTTGTGAGTATAGCCCCGTCATTACGGCTTCTCCTGTTTCGCCCGGTTTAACCGGGTTGCCTTCAGGATCCAACACTTCAAGAATGTTGCTTTCACTCAGCAATAGCATTTGTTGATGACTGTTTGCATGAGCGATGAAGCCGGCATCTCTACTTCCGTATTCATTAGCAACCGGCACATTAAAGAATTCAGAAATCAACAGACGTTGCTCGGGATAAAGAGGTTCTCCGGTTGTGCAAACGACTTTTAAATTAGGCAAGGCGAGTTGCACACCATTTTGTTGTGCATATTTGGCCAGTAATGCAACGCTGCTGGCATAGCCGTAAATACAGCTAGGATTAAATTTTTGTATGGCAGTTAAATACTGTGACATTTTTTCCGGCGACATTTCAAATGCATTTAATAGCAGTTGGTTGAGTAGCCGGTCACGTATCGTTTTTATCCGATCGGTTTTGTTGAGTTCAACAGGAGCTCCCCATAAGTAAATCTCCGGGTCGCCGACATTAACACCCCACCAGCGTCTGGCGCGGATTCGACCGGCGGCATCAGAGGCTTGACGGGATCTGCCAAAATTAAAGATAAGCGGTAATCCGCTTGAACCTCCGGTTGTATAGCGAAAAGAACCGCCGGGAACATCAGGCCAAGCCATTTCATTGCCGTGTTGTTGGGCATCTGCCCGAGTCATGACGGGGATTTTTTTATA
>JAYTLW010000150.1:0-6720 GCA_043729025.1 Methylobacter sp. | reverse complement strand
CAGAGCAAATAAGCTCAATTAACAGGCCGGATATACGTGTGCAGTCGTACCCCAATCCAAAAGTGATGAAATGCTTGCAAAACGGGAGGAGTCCATATACGGTTTCGCGACAGCAAACCGCCGCATACGCACAACACCGATGACAGTCTGTCGCAGTTGCGGTGGATTGCCTAGCGGCAAATCCATATATGGACTCCTTACAATTAAACCGCCTTACAGCTTTAAATACCAAATCCATTTACATATTCAAGCCTCGGAATGTCGGGCATAAAAAACCTGCCCGACTAGGGCGCTTATTTATCGCAGCCCATAATCCACGACCAAGCCGAAAAATACTGCCATGCCAAACCAGTTATTGTTTAAAAACGCCTTAAAACACAATGCTTTTTCCCGATGAAATATCAGTTTTTGCTGATAAATCGACAAGCCTGCCGCAATTGAAAGTCCGCCGTAATATGGCCAACCGGCAGTTATCATCTGCCCCACGGCGAGCAACAGGCCGAGCATGACCAATTGTAATCCGGCTATGATTTGGCGGTCGTAGGCGCCGAACAATATGGCCGTCGATTTAACGCCTATTTTCAAATCATCCTCCTTATCGACCATCGCATACATGGTGTCATAAACCAGGGCCCATAATACGACGGCCGAATACATCACCCAGGCCACAACCGGAATGCTGTTTAACTGCGCAGAAAAGGCCATCGGCACCGCCCAGCCGAAAGCGATGCCCAGATAAGCCTGGGGCAACTGGGTGTAACGCTTCATGAATGGATAACTGGCAGCCAAAAATGCGCCGACAAACGACAGCATGATGGTGTATATATTCAGCAATAACACCAAAACGAAAGCGCACAAGCACAAGACTACAAACACCAGCAGCGCTTCCTTGGGCCTTACCTTGCCTGCGGCGATAGGCCGCTGCCTGGTGCGCACTACATGTGGATCAAAGTCGCGGTCGGCATAGTCGTTAATCACGCAACCGGCGGCCCGCATCAGCACCACGCCCAGACTCATCACCGTCAAAACCAGTAAGTCTGGCTTGCCGTCTCCGGCCACCCACAACGCCCATAATGTCGGCCACAATAAAATCAAGATACCGATAGGTTTGTCAAATCGCGCTAACAACCAATATTGCTTGATTCGATCCTTTGCTCGATCCATAGTTCCATCCATAGTCATTGCCTTTTTCAAAGTCTCAATTTTATTAAAAATGCTATTATAGCTTTTTTATTTTAATGGGCGCGCCACCATGAGCGTAAAGATTTATCACAATCCGCGTTGCGGCAAATCGCGGCAAACCTTAGAACTCATCAAACAACAAGGCATAGAGCCGGAAATTATCGAGTATCTTAAAACGCCTCCCAGCGCTCAGGAACTGGATGACATTCTGCAAAAACTGGACATAGAACCGCGCGCGTTGTTGCGCAAAAAAGAACCCGACTATAAAGCCTGCGGCCTGGACGATTTAGCTCTCGATAGGCAGGCGCTGATAACAGCCATGGTGAGCCATCCCATTTTAATCGAGCGGCCTATCGTTATCGCTGGCGGCAAGGCGGCAATCGGCCGTCCGCCGGAAGCGGTTCTGGCGATTTTATAAAGGCTTAGCTTATGACAAAAATCCTGGTTCTGTATTTTTCCCGCAATGGAACAACCGCAGACATGGCTAATCATATCGCTCGCGGCGTAGCATCGGTGGACGGCGTTGAAGCGGTGCTCAGAACCGTCCCCGAGGTTTCTGCGGTCTGTGAAAAAACCACAGAAAGCATCCCGGTTCATGGCGCGCTCTATGCTTGCCTAGACGATTTGAAATCCTGTGACGGCCTGGCTTTGGGCAGCCCTACCCATTTCGGCAATATGGCCGCACCCTTAAAATACTTTATCGACAGCACCACCGAAATCTGGTTTTCAGGTGCGCTGTCCGGCAAACCCGCCGGGGTATTTACCTCAACCGGGAGCATGCACGGCGGCCAGGAAAGCACCTTGTTATCGATGATGTTGCCGCTTTTACATCACGGCATGCTGATACTGGGTTTGCCCAATTCCGAACATGTCTTGCATGAAACCACCTCAGGCGGCACTCCTTACGGGCCCAGTCACGTATCGACCCAGCACTCCGGCTTGAGCGATCACGAAAAAACCCTGTGCCGGGCGCTCGGTGCGCGTCTGGCTAAAACTGCACTACTTTTGAAACAACCGTCATGAACATAAATCCGACTTACTATTACTTCACTGCCCTGACCGGTTTCTTCGGGCTGTTCGCCCTGTTGATGCTGTGGAACACCCTGCTCGCACCGTCCACGCACTTCCCGGTAGCTGTGGTTTTACTGGTCGCCATTACGCCGCTATTGTTACCTATGCGCGGCTTGCTAAATCGCAAGCCCAGAAGTTGCGCCTGGGCGGCCTACGTCAGCCTGATCTATTTTATCCACGGCTCTGCCGAAGCTTACGTCAACGCCGATGAGCGGCTCTATGCCTCACTTGAAGTCTTGTTGAGCTTGATGCTGTTTTTCGGTACGGTGTTTTATATACGCTTTGCGGGAAAACATAACTGACAATGGCGCAGCAACTTCCCTTGCATTTTGAATTCAGGGCCAGTCAAACCTTTGACGATTTTTTTCCCGGAAGCAATCAGGAAATCATCACTCACTTGCAACAGTGCATCTCTGGTCTGGGCGAACAGCAAATCTTCCTCTGGGGCAAATCGGGGCAAGGTAAAACTCATCTGCTGCAAGCCTGCTGCCATCAGGCGCAGAATCAAAATCTCAGTTCATTTTATTTTGATTTGTCACAGGCTAAGTTGCCTGATCCCTCAATGCTAAACGGGCTTGATGAGTATGATCTCGTTTGTTTCGACAACATTCAGCGCATAGCCGGTAACTCGGCCTGGGAGTTGGCTTTTTTTAATTTTTTTAATCAGCATCGCGATCGCGGCCATAAACTGATCGTATCGGCCTCTTCTGCGCCCAATGATATTGCCATTCAATTACCCGACCTAAAAACCCGTCTTAATTGGGGACTGACCTTAAAAATACAGCCTTTAACCGACAGCGACCGCATTGCGGCATTAATCTTTAAAGCCGATCAAATGGGTTTTGAAATCGCCCCGCAAGCCGGACGTTTTCTGCTGACGCATTACGACAGGGATCTGGCCTCTCTATGGGCTTTACTGGAAAAGCTGGATAGGGCATCATTGGCCGCCAAACGTAAATTAACCCTCCCCTTTTTAAAACAGATCCTGGCCCACCATGACTAGCGTGCTTGTTATCGGAGCCGGCGCCATCGGCGCTTTTTACGGTTCGCTGCTGGACAAGGCAGGCCTCGAAGTTTCGGTAGTCTGCCGCTCCGATTACGATCAGGTTAAGCAACACGGCTTTAACATCGACAGTAAAACGCTGGGGCGTCGGCATTTTGCCCCTTCGCAGGTGTTAAAAAATGCGGCTGACTTTAAAGGATCGGCGGATTATATTTTACTCTGCACCAAGGTCATCCCGACCCTGGATCGGGTTGCATTGATACGCCCGGCTGTCGGTCAAAATACCGCGATAGTCTTTATCCAGAATGGCGTGGAAATCGAACAGGAAATGCTGGCTGCCTTCCCCGATAACGAAGTCATCAGCGGCCTGGCGTTTATTTGCTGCAACCGGGTCGGCCCCGGCAAAATAGCGCATCTGGCTTATGGCCGTCTGGCTTTAGGTAATTTTCCGCAGGGCATAAGCCCTAAGACCGCGCAGCTTTGCGAGTATTTCAATCAATCCGGCATAGACTGCAAAACCGACGACAACATAGTCACCGGACGCTGGCAAAAATGCGTCTGGAACGCACCGTTTAACCCGCTATCGGTGTTATCAGGAGGCTTACCGACTCTGGACATTCTGAAAACTCAGGAGTCTTTTGTGCGCAGCATCATGCAGGAAGTGTGCGCTATTGCGGCGGCCTCCGGGCATCCCTTGCCCGACGGTATTATCAATAGCAACATCGACAACACCTACGCGATGCCGCCTTATAAAACCAGCATGTTGCTGGACTTCGAAAGCGGCCAGCCAATGGAGACCGAAGCCATAGTAGGCAACGCTCTGCGCGCCGCGCGCCGACTAGGCGTAGCCGCTCCTCATCTGGAATCGGTCTATGCCTTGATGAAGCTTAGGGAATTAAAGCTTGGTTATTTAGCATAAAAAATATAATCCGCCGTGTAGGCAATGCGCTTTTCACCGCCCACATGATTGGCATCGCACCCCGAGCTAGGCGGCAGGCCGCCGTGAGTATTAACCCGGTTGATAAAGTCCACGTTTGAAAACAAACCGTCGCCCTGATGGGAGACGATTTCGACCAGCAACCAAGCAATAGACGAGCCAGGCGCCATATCGACTCTCTTGACTACCCGTCCGACCACGCGGCTGCCTTCTTTATATTCCCAGAGCGGGCCGGCCGTATGGTTCCCGACGATCTGGCCCTGCGCGTCGAACAACTTGGCATCGGGCGCCAACGTTTCCCATGCATACCGGCCATTATTGACCGAGCATTGGTAAATCTGATCGCCCTTGGCATGTGCAGTCAACACTGGATGAAAACCGGTCGGCGCCTTAATCTGCTCGGGTATGAAAGCCTCGGCATGAGCCGCGCCTTGCAATACAAGCCATAAAATCGCTATTTTTTTAATCATAATTCACCATGGCAATGGCGTTCCGTCATACTTGACGAAACATCCTGTTTGATCCAATGAAAAGTTTTTTATCACCGTACGCATACCGGCAACGCTTTGCTCGGCATTAATTAAGCCATTCGGCCCGCCCATATCGGTCTTGACCCAGCCGGGATGAACTATCAGCACGCCGACAGACTGCTCTTTAAGCTCTATCGCCAAGCTCTTCATTGCGGCATTAAGCGCCGCCTTGCTAGTGCGATACAGGATACTGCCGCCATGACCATTATCGGCAATACTGCCCATTAGGCTACTGATATTAACAATCAGTTTTTGAGCGCTGTTGTTAATGTGCGGTAAAAACGCTTCGGCCATTTTCACAGGCGCCTGAGTGTTAATTAACAGCGAGTTCGTCCATGCCTGATAATCAAGCCGACCGAAACCGTTACTTTTATTATCCGCATAAATGCCGGCATTATTAATCAACGCATCAATCGGCAGACCCGCTAACTTTCGGGACAGCGCATCAATCTGTTCAAGCTTTGAAACATCCAGCGTTTCCAGTCGAATATTTTGCTGACGACCGGCGAGAGTATTTAAATCAAACGCATCATCCGGATTACGACAACAAGCGATGACATTCCAGCCGTCAGCCGCATATTGACGGCAAAACTCCAGACCCAAGCCGCGATTAGCGCCGGTAATTAATACTGTAGCCATTCTTTATTCCCATAAAAAAAACCTCCTGCATCGACGAGGCAGAAGGTTTCTTATACTACTTAAAATTCAAGCTGAAAAGCTGAATGTTGGGTTACGCGATAAAGCCGCTAACCCAACCTACAAATTTAAGCTGAAAAGTTTTTTGCAGCAAAATCCCAGTTCACCAATGCCCAGAATGCTTCCAGATAGACTGGACGCGCATTGCGGTAATCGATGTAATACGCATGCTCCCACACATCGCAGGTCAACAACGGCGTTTGACCGGTCGTTAATGGGCAACTCGCATTGCTGGCGCTAACCAGCTCCAGGCTGCCGTCGGCATTTTTTACCAGCCAGGCCCAACCTGAACCGAAGGTAGTGACGGCGCATTTGGTAAATTCTTCTTTAAATTTCGCAAATGAACCGAAAGTTGCGTTGATAGCATCGGCTAAAGCGCCGACGGGTTCACCGCCCGCTTTGGGCGCCAGACTATTCCAGTAGAAGGTGTGATTCCAGATTTGCGCCGCATTATTGAAAATGCCACCGGAAGAAGTCATGATGATGTCTTCCAGCGACAAGTCTTCAAATTCAGTTCCGGGAACCAGATTATTCAGATTTGTTACATAAGTTTGATGATGTTTGCCATGATGAAACTCTATGGATTCTGCGGAAATATGGGGCGTTAATGCATCTTTAGCATAGGGTAAAGCGGGAAGCTCGAAAGCCATGAATACTCCAAGAAGGTTGTTGTTTGCAAACAGACGGCTATCAAAATAAAGTCCAACTGCTCTAGGATATTCATTTTAGCATTGCTTGCCGATTAAATAAATCAATAGCGCAACCAAGATCGCCCGGCGCTAACAGGACGGGTGAGGAACACACAATAAATAAGCTAATCATCTGTGGGGGCGAATTCATTCGCCCTGGGCGGATAAATCCGCCCCTACACGTTGGCCAACCAACTATTTCATGGGTAATTTTATGTTATGCGCGCTCCTAAACGCCCGGCTTCCGGTTTTAACTATGTTGACGGCGTCAAACCGTTAGCGCCGCGTAACTGTTCAATTGACTCCAGCACCTTGTTTTGCGCGTTCGCAAAGTCCATTAATAACTCAGGCCGATATTGCCAGGGCTTGTTCAGCGTCTGTTCCAGCGCCGCTATGCACGATTTCAATTCCGGCATGGCGAGATTAGCCGCCACGCCTTTTATGGTATGGAGCAATTTCAAAGCCGAATCGGCATCGCCCGCCAGCAAATAAGCATCCAACCGACTCTCGGCATCGCTAAAGCCCTGATGAAATGTCAGCAACAGGTCATAAAGCAGCTGCCCATTGCCCACTACATTTTTCAAACCCTGCTGCACGTCAATGCCGGGTAAA
>JAYTLW010000149.1:0-5231 GCA_043729025.1 Methylobacter sp. | reverse complement strand
CTGGAAGGAATCCTTATTCTACTGGCGTTTGGCATTGATTGTGTTAATAAATGCCGATAGTGTATTGTTTTATTTGGGAAATTTGTGGGGATACCTCAGAACCTGACCCCTTTTTATGGCAGACCCCTTTTTACGCCTTTTTTACGTGTGTGCCTTCCCCGGGAAGTCCGCCTGCATTTCGAGCAGGCCCCTGGCAGTGGCAGCCGATTCATTCACGCGCCCCTTCAACTCTTCGAGCGAGACCAGCTGTGCGATTGTGTCTTTGCTCTTTGGAGTTACGTCCATTATTCCCTGAATCTTGTAGGTGCCGTCTGGTTCCCCGCTGATCGCAAGCGGGCTGTGGGCCACGATGTTCCTGAAACTGGTGTGCTTGATTGCAACTTCAAAGACGTTCATGCCCCAGGCATGTCTTGCCTTGTCATCGCGCGGGAACAGCTTGCGAATGAAGCCAATGCGGGCCGACAAGTCATCCGCAAATATTGGATTACTGTCACCGCCGGTGATCCGCGCGATGAGAAGGCGTGTGGCCATCTCTAGCGCGCCCATGTTGAGGATGTAGCGCCCAGTCATAGTGACCCACTCCTCGTCTTGTGCACCGAACAGCGGCTTGATCATGGTGGCTAACTATTGATTATCAGGCAAACCTGCCTGATAAGTTGATATTACCCGGATATTCGGGCAGCCCAGTTGGGTTGAGTACCTTATGATCATCATCTCACCCACACTTACTCTCCCCACAATTCAAACACGTCATACACCCATCCATCAGCACCATGGCTTTGGTGCTGCACTTGTTGCAGAGCACGGCTTTTTCGGGGAACGACTGATCTTCCGACTCGCCGTTCCGGGCTTCGAAATCGCGGCGTTTTTCGGCAAGAAACTGTTTCTGGTGATCGGTCATCGCTACCGGCTTGATCATGCCGATGTGTTTCATGTGCGATTCGATCGCGTGGCCGATTTCGGCGACCAGAGAGGGCATGAACACGCCGCCTTTTTTGAAGTAGCCGCCGTGCGGGTCGAATACCGCTTTCATTTCTTCGACCAGGAAGCAGGCGTCGCCGCCTTTGCGGAAAACCGCCGAGATCAGCCGGGTCAGCGCCAGCACCCACTGGAAATGCTCCATGTTTTTGGAGTTGATGAAGATTTCGTAAGGCCGGCGCTCTTCATGGGCGGTGCCGGGGTTGAGCACCATGTCGTTGATGGTGATGTACAAGGCATGCTCGGACTGCGGGGTTTTGATCTTGTAGGTGGAGCCGAGCAGCACTTCCGGGCGCGCGACGTTTTCGTTCATGCTTTCCAAGGATGGCGCTTGTACTTGCTTAACCGCTTCGACATCTTCCTTAGTCAGGACTTTGTAAGCGATGATTTTTTTGCTGATTTTATGGGTCATTGTTTTAATCTCAAAATTTACCGTAATAGCCTTCTTTCAAGGCATCGAAAAGGTTGGCGGCGCTGTGAATTTCGCCGTCGTACTCCACGTCTTCGTTGCCTTTAAATTCCACGACGTGACCGTCTTCCAATGTGAACTGGTAGGTGGTGTTTTCCAGATCCGATTCTTTAACCAATACGCCCTGGAAGACTTCGGGATTAAAGCGGAAGGTGGTGCAGCCTTTTAAGCCTTTGTCATAGGCGTATTCATAAATGGACTTGAAATCTTCGTAAGGATAATCGGTCGGCACGTTGGCGGTTTTCGAGATCGACGAGTCGATCCATTTTTGCGCCGCCGCCTGAATATCGACATGCTGTTTCGGGCTTACGTCATCCGCCGCTATGAAATAATCCGGCAGTTGCTGGTCGGGATCTTCGCTGTAGGGCATGGCCTTGGCATTGATCATTTCGCGGTAAGCCAAGAGCTCAAAGGAAAACACGTCGATTTTTTCTTTGGATTTTTTACCGGTGCGGATCACGTTGCGCGAATAATGATGCGCAAAGCTCGGCTCTATGCCGTTGCTGGCGTTATTGGCCAGGGACAGGGAAATAGTGCCGGTCGGGGCGATGGAACTGTGATGGGTAAAACGCGCGCCGGTTTCAATCAGCTCGGCGACCAGTTCGGGTTCCTCTTGAGCCAGTTGCTGCATATAACGGCTGTATTGGGTATGTAGCAGTTTCCCCGGCACCTTGTCGCCGACTTTATGACCGTCGGCTATCATTTCCGGGCGTTTGTGCAGCATTTCGCCGGTGACGGTAAATATTTGCTCCATCATCGGCGCAGGGCCTTTTTCTTTGGCAAGCTCAAGTCCTGCTTTCCAGCCTTCCACGGCCAGCACTTTGGTCACTTCTTCGGTAAACTGCAGCGACTCGGCATCGCCGTATTTCATGCCCATCATGGTGACGGTTGAGCCTAATCCCAGATAACCCATGCCGTGGCGGCGCTTGCCGGTGATTTCTTCGCGTTGTTGGGCTAAGGGCAGGCCGTTGATTTCAACGACGTTATCCAGCATGCGGGTGAAAATAGCGATGGCTTTGCGGTAATTGTCCCAGTCGAAATGCGCGTCTTTGCTGAACGGCTTTTTGACAAAACAGGTTAGGTTAATCGAGCCTAACAGGCACGAACCGTAAGGCGGCAAGGGTTGTTCGCCGCAGGGGTTGGTCGCGCGGATTTTCTCGCAAAACCAGTTGTTGTTCATCTCGTTGACTTTGTCGATCAGGATGAATCCGGGTTCGGCATAATCGTAAGTCGAACTCATGATGATGTCCCACAGACGGCGTGCGGGCATGGTTTTGCTTATTTTGCAGGCGACCATGCCGTCATCGTTAAGGATATAACCGTCTATGCAGGGCAGGTCGCGCCAGATGATTTGTTTGCTGTCGGTCAGATCCAGGTTATCACTCTTCACTTCTTTTTCGGTGACCGGAAATGACAACGACCAGGGCCGGTCGTTTTTTACCGCTTCAACAAATTCGGTGGTGATCAGCAGTGACAGGTTAAACTGCCGTAAGCGTCCGTCTTCGCGTTTGGCGCGGATAAACTCGATAACATCGGGATGGCCGACATCGAAAGTCGCCATTTGCGCGCCGCGTCTGCCGCCTGCGGACGACACGGTAAAACACATCTTGTCGTAGATGTCCATGAACGACAGCGGGCCGGAGGTATAAGCTCCGGCGCCGGATACATAGGCGTTTTTGGGGCGTAGGGTGGAAAATTCATAACCGATGCCGCAACCGGCTTTCAGGGTAAGCCCCGCTTCATGCACCTTGTGCAGAATATCATCCATGGAATCGGCGATGGTGCCGGACACCGTGCAGTTGATGGTCGAGGTGGCCGGTTTGTGTTCCAGCGCACCGGCATTGGAAACAATACGCCCGGCGGGGATAGCGCCTTGACGCAAGGCCCACAAAAACTCCTTGTACCACTGCTGCTGTTTGGCTTTGCCTTGTTCTACCTCGGCAATGGCCCTAGCGACCCGTTGGTAAGTTTCATCGATGGAACCGTCAATGGCTACGCCATCTTTGGATTTTAAGCGATATTTGGTATCCCAAATATCCATCGAAGCGTCTTGAAAAGGTATTTCAGTCACGGTGTTGGGGATGACATGTAGCTTAGTCGGCATAGTGATGACCCTGTTGGTAGTGGAATTTAAAGACTAGCCGACGCCCGGCCAATTAACGATATGTAGTAATTTTTTTATAGAGTAGCACAATATATAGTGGTTTGCTGAGAAAATAAAAAATAAAAGTGAAGTGCTTGTTCAGCATGAATGACGCTGAGTGGGGTGGGTTGGTAGGGATGGCGCTATGTGGATACCGATTTATGAATAAGCGGCTAACTTAGGGTGTCAGCTTTTTTTACAACTCATATTTAATCATGTTAATCCTTGGGCCTACAGGGTTTGGGTGGGTTTTATCGCCTTTGTAAACGCGCGATAACGAAAAAACAGAGTTGATCAGCATATAAACTGTCAGAAAATTTTACAATCAAATCAAATCAAATCAAATCAAATAAAATCAAATAAAATCAACTTACCAGTAATATAACTAATTGAAAAAAAATAAAAAAAGTAAAATGGCCTGAAATTTGTTTGTTAGATGTTCGTAAGAACAAACCGGTTGGGCTACTTGGCAGTTTGAGCTGTAATATAACCTGACCCCTTTTTACCTTTTTACCTTTTTACCTTTTTAAGTCAGACCCCTTTTTAAGTCATTTATTTCTAGGAGAATCAAAATGAACATAAGAAAAACAAAATCAACTCTAGCCATCTTGAGCTTGACGGCTCTGATGTTGCCCGCGTTAAACGCAAATGCAGCCGCAATCACGCTGACGAACCAAGGTTTCGAGACAGGTGACCTGACTGGCTGGAATAGCTTGGGAAGCGTCAATGCAACCCCATCGACGTCTGTGACTACGTATAACTCCATCACCTATAATATCCTCGCCGCTGACACTAATATGGGCTATCTCGTTAGCAGCGGTGCTTCTGAAGCTCAAATAGAGACTTTTCTAGGCATAGGGGCCGGTACTTTGAATGCATTAAACACCAATCCGAATGGTGGCAATCTTACCAATGGCTCTGCAATTTCTCAGATTTTCAGCGGAAACATCGGTGACACCATCTCGATGTATTATAACTACGTAGCGACGGACTACACTCCATTCAATGACCCGTCCTTTGCAGTTATTGTGGCTCCTGACAACTCGGCGTTTATCAATGTGCTGGCCAGCACACACGGTCTTGGCATCCCTGTCGGCACAGCCGGTAATTCAGGATGGAATCTTTTTCAATATACACTGACACAGGTGGGTAATTACACGATTGGGTTCGTTACGACGAATGATAAGGACACAATTCTAAACAGCCACCTTTTCTTGGACAATAAAGCAGGATCATGTGAACCGGCTTGTCAAACACAAACAGTCCCTGAGCCTGCCTCTTTGGCCTTGTTTGGCATTGGAATAGCTGGATTAGCGGCTGTGCGTCGGCGCAAGATTGGCATGTGCGTGTAATTCCCCGGCTCTGCCGGGGGGACTCTCAAAACGTCCGTACGGCGGATTCGTTGTAGGATTCGCCGCTAGGCAATCCACCATGATCGGGATGATCTAACTTGACCCCACTTGGGCTTTTCCAAGCGGGGATTTTTTATGCCCGATTGTTTTTGATGTTGTGTGTTGATTGGCGGTTTGCTACGCGAAACCATATATGGACTCCTCCCGTTTTGCAAGCATTTCATCACTTTTGGATTGGGGTACGACTGCACACGTATATCCGGCCTGTTAATTGAGCTTATTTGCTCTG
>JAYTLW010000148.1:0-8998 GCA_043729025.1 Methylobacter sp. | reverse complement strand
CAGTTCGCGCAATTGCTTGATGGTCTCGGCGCAATCGGCTTTAGGCGGATCGAAAAATAACAGAAAGCCTAAAAAGCGCATGTCGGCCTCATCGTCCTTATCAATCCGTATTTGTGCATCCATCGGCTTATAGGCCAGTCCCAAGGTGCGAAATCCCTGACGGCTGAAATTTTCGTAACGCTGCTGAATTTGATCACTCGCCGACGCTATCGGCAGCAGGGTGCCATCGGCATTCTCCGATTCAGAGCAGGCGGCAAGTATATTGGTCAACGCGCCTTTGGTGATCAAAATGTTTTCCCCCTGTTTTGAAATCAACAGGCTTAGCCGTTTGCGGTAAAAATCATAGGGAATTTCCGCCAGTTTTTTGCAGTCTTTTACATCGAACTGCCGGTATTGCCTGATCGCTTCGTCGATCGGATTGCTAAATCCGGTTTCATAAACAGAATTAACATAGGCATAAAATGCTACCTTGTCGTTGGCGTTGCCCGACAGATCAAGCGTATCGTGCAAATGCACGGTGCCTTCAGTCAAGGTGCCGGTTTTATCAGAACACAGCACATTCATGCTGCCGAAGTTTTCGATAGAGGCCAGCTGCTTGACGATGACTTTTTGCTCGGCCATGCGTTTTGCGCCGTGCGCCAGATTAATGCTGATGATGGCCGGTAACAATTGCGGCGTTAAGCCCACGGCCAGCGCCAGCGCGAACAAAAACGAATCCAGCACCGCTTTTTCAAGATAAACATTCACCGCAAAAATCAGCATAACCAGAATCAGCGTGATTTCCATCAGCAGATAACCAAAGTGCCTGATGCCGCTCTCAAACTCGGTTTCAGGCGCTTTTAACTTAATGCGCAGGGAAAGTTTGCCGAATTCCGTGGTTTGCCCGGTAGCAACCACCAGCGCTGTTCCATCGCCGCTCTGTACATGCGTCCCCATCCAGAGGGAGTTGGTGCGCTGGCTTAATGCGGTGTTTTTCGGCAACACGCCGGGCAGTTTTTCGACCGGATAGCTCTCTCCGGTCAGTATGGCTTCATCAACAAACAGGTTGTCGGATTCCAGAATCAAGCAATCCCCAGGGATAACATCCCCGGCTTTTAGCAAAATAATATCGCCGGGGATCAGGTTTTCTGCTGCAATCTCCGTTGCAACGCCATCACGAAGCACGCTGACCTTGATTTGCACGATTTTAAGCAATTCTTCTATCGCGCTGGCCGCGCCTTTTTCCTGCCAGAATCCCAACAAACCGCTGATCAGTACTATCGTTAAAATGATCGCCGCATCCAGCCGGTCATGTAAATAGAATGACAAGCCCGTGGCAAACAGCAGTATCAGAATAATGGAGCTTTTGAACTGGGCAAAAAACAGCCGCAAGTTCCCCGTTTGTTTTTTGTTATTCAGCCGGTTTGCGCCATAGCGTTTTATGCGTAGCTTGGCTTCTTCATTGCTTAAGCCTTGCAGTGTCGTAGCCAGCTGTTTGAGTTGCAGCTCAGCAGGGCTATTCCAGAATGCGTTGCGAGTTTCAGTTGCAGTGTTGTTCATGACTCAATCCTGATTGCGTTTGTTCTCAAACATCACTTTAGCGCATCGATATTAATTTTGCGCTCTTCAATGCTTAACTGATAATTACGCAGCCTCCGGGCGAGCAGGACATAAGTGAATCAAAGAGGGGGTTGAGCAACGCAGGAGCAGTTGCCGAGGAGCGGAAGCTTTGCCTACATGGATGTAGGTAAGGGGCGTGAGCAGGGAGCGGAAGCTTTGCACAGTTCATAGTGGTTCAGGGGCGACCGACAAGCCGGTCGCCCCTGCCCTAAGTTAATCGAGAACCAGACTTTTCAAATATTCCCGGAAATCGCCCTTCAACTCGTCATGCTCCAGACCGTATTCAACGGTGGCCTGCAAATAACCGAGTTTTGAACCGCAATCGTAACGTTTGCCTGCAAACTCATAGGCCAATACCTGCTCATCATGCATCAATGCGGCAATAGCATCGGTCAGCTGGATTTCTCCGCCTGCACCGCGTTCGGTGGTTTCGATCTTGTTAAAAATGGCAGGCGTTAAAATATAGCGCCCGACTACCGCGAGGTTTGACGGCGCACGGTCTGGAGCAGGTTTTTCAATAATCAGATCGACCTTGCCTACCGATGGAGACATTTCCGTGGTTTTGACGATGCCGTATTTGTCGGTTTCCTGCGGATCGACCCGCTCTACGCCTAATACGCTGCACTGGTTTTGATCGTATTGCTTAACCATTTGCGTCATGCAGCCACTACCATTTCTGTTTGCGATCAAGTCGTCGGCCAGGATCACGGCAAACGGCTCATCGCCGACGATAGGCTTGGCGCAAAGTACAGCGTGACCCAATCCCAATGCCTCAGGCTGACGAACAAACACGAATGACACATTCGGTGGGATGATGTCCTTAAGCGTTTTCAATAACGCAGTCTTGCCACGGTTAGTCAGCTCGGTTTCCAGTTCATAGGCCTTGTCGAAATGATCCATGATCACGTTTTTGGTTCGGCCCGTGACAAAAATAATCGTATCGATACCGGCCGCGACAGCCTCTTCAACGCAATACTGGATCAACGGTTTGTCCACAACCGGCAGCATTTCCTTCGGGCTGACTTTGGTGGCGGGCAAAAAGCGGGTTCCGAGACCCGCCACCGGAAAAACTGCTTTTCTTATTTTTTGATTCATCTTAAATACTTACTCGAAAATACCATCATTACAACCAGATGCCGGTTACAGCATTTGATCATCCCTGCCCTACAAAAAGAGCGATTCATTTTAAACTAAAAATTCTTCAACCAGCACCGTAAAAGCATCCGGTTGTTGTACGTGCAGCCAATGACCGGCATGGGCTAGAGTGCTGATTGACGCCATTGGAAAAAAGGAGTTTATAGCGTCCGGCTTAACGTAGTCTGAATCGCCTCCCGCTATAAACAAAGTCTTGCCGGTATTAGGCGTTACATGATCGACCTTCGGAAAGGCGGCTATAAAAGGCCATGCCCGATGGAAAATATCCAGATCGACCCGCCAGACATAGCTGCCGTCTTTTAGTATCAGATTTTGCAACAGAAACTGCCGATAACTGAGCTCGGGTATGGTCGCAGCCAGCAGCGTTTCGGCCTGCTTGCGGTTGCTGATGCGGTTCAGCGGCAAGGCGCTGAGCGCCGAAATGGTGGCGTTAAAATCATAGCTGTAACTGACCGGTGAAATATCGGCCACAATTAACGCTTTCACCCGATCAGGCGCAGTAAGCGCGAGCCACATCGCCACCTTGCCGCCCATGCTGTGCCCCAGAAGGTTGGCTGTTGCCAAGTCGCGTTCATGCATAAAGCGCAATAAATCCGCCGTCATTACCGGGTAATCCATTAAGGAATGATGCGGCGATGCGCCATGGTTGCGCAGATCCGGCACATACACATGAAACCGGGCGGATAATCTTAGTGCGACCTGCCGCCAGTTACGCGAAGAGGCAAAAAAACCATGCAGGATAATCAGCGGACTGTTATCCGGGTCGCCGAATTCATCAAAGGCCAGTTCCACCGTGTCCATCAGGCGAAAACGAATAATGCGCCCATCAGACCGCCGAAAATTCCACCCCAAACCACCAGCCAGCCCAGATGCTGACGGATAATAGCCTGAACCATTTCCTTAACCAGTTGCGGGGTTAGTTCACTCAAGCGCTTGTCGATCACTGTTTCAATTTTGGAGACGATATCGCCGCCGATTTTGTGCGCATCCAGACCCTGCTTTAATGCGGTTTTAAACCGGTCGGACTCGACCATTTCGCTCAGGGTAAGTTTCATTTTTTCGGTAAACGGCTCTTTTAATGGTATCAGCGCTTCTTCGCCACCCATCATCAGCAACATGCCGCCAAAAGAAGAACCCATGATCGACGACACCAGGCCTTGGTAAACCTTGTCATAATCGACGGCATTCAACAAAGGCTCCAGATTCAACAGGCTTTTACCTTGCTGTTCCTCGGTTTCAATAAATTGTTCGATGTTGTTTGCGGTAAAAAACTGCTGCATCATCAATTGCTTAATCGACAATTTAAAGTCTTCAAAGCGGGCCGGTATGACGCCGGAACCGTATAATAAAGGCACTTTCTCGAACAGCATGTAGATAGCCAGCCAATTGGTGATGGCGCCGGATAGCGCAAAAAAGCCGATGGATTTAATTAACTCGGGCTGTATGGGGCTTACATAACCCACGGCAATGATGACCACCGAGATAAAATTGGTCATAAAGCTTTTGTTCAATAGTTTTTTCATCGTGTTTAATATACTTTATTCGAGTTTTTTGTAATGACTTGGTCGGTATTTTGTCGCCACAGATTCACAGATTTTTTTGTAGCGGAGATTGCACATTTAATCTGTGGATCTGTGGCTTTTTTTTTTGCTGCTGAGTAGTTACAGTTTTTTAATGCTTACGAATTTGTTGTCGGGGGTTAATTCCATTTCAAAATAACCGCTGATGCCTTGCCTAGTCAAAAAAGACTGTATCCTGCCTGCCGGGAAAACCACTGTTCTGCCGTCATCGGAGGCCACCGAAATATTTTTGGCTATGCCTTGATAAACTTTGAGGTATTGATCGTATGACAGGCTTAACGCAAAGCGGAAGGATTGATGTTGAGTCATGATATAAAAAAGCCGGACAGTTTATGCCCGGCTAGCTTGAATTAACGATTGTTTTGTAACGCGGCAATGCGCTCTTCCAAGGGCGGATGACTCATGAACAATTTCCTGACGCCGGCGCCGTTGATACCGAAAGCCGCCAATTGTCCCGGCAGTTCTTCTGCTGCGTGACCACGCTGTAAGGCGCGCAATGCGCCGATCATTTTTTCCCGTCCGGCCAGGTTTGCGCCGCCGGCATCGGCCTTAAATTCCCGGTAACGGGAGAACCACATCACCAGCATAGAGGCCAGAATTCCCAAGACTATTTGAGCCGCCATCTGGGTGACGTAATAGGCCGGACCGTAGCCGCGCTCGGTTTTGAATACCACCCGGTCGACCAGGTGACCGATAATGGTCGCAAAAAAGTACACAAAGGTGTTGACCACGCCCTGCATCAAGGCCATCGTCACCATATCGCCGTTGGCGACATGGCTGATTTCATGGCCGACTACCGCTTCGATTTCATCGGCGCTCATGTTTTGCAGCAAACCGGTGCTGACCGCAACCAATGCACTGTTTTTACTCATGCCGGTAGCGAAGGCGTTGGCTTCAGGGGTCTGGAATATGCCGACTTCCGGCATACCGATGCCCGCCTGCCCGGCCAGTCTAGCCACGATGTCGACCAGCCATTGCTCGGTTTGATTTTGAGGCTGTTCAATAACGTGTATGCCCATCGCCTTTTTTGCCGACCATTTGGACATAGCCAAAGAAATAACCGAACCGGTCACGCCGATCACGGCCGACATGACTAACAGCGCATTTAGATTAAGGTCTATGCCTTGAGCATCCAGTGTGCCGCTTAAGCCCAAGACATTAAAAATAATACTGACCACCACCAAAATGGCCGCATTGGTCGCCAGAAAAAGAATAATACGCATCATAGTTTGTGCCTTTTTATTAGTTAAGGTTTGATCTATATGGGGGTTGAATAACACATTCCAACCCTCCAGAGTGTTAATATAACTTAAAGTTAATCGATGGAGGACGCCTCATGCATATTATAAAAGTAATTTTATTTTTAATGCCTTGTTTTGCTTATGCACAGCAAAGCAGCCATCAGGACATACTAAAGCAACTGCATGTGCCGCCAGGCTTCACCTTGTCTGTATTTGCCGATAATCTACCGGGCGCCAGAAGCTTAGCCTTGAGCGATGACAATGTGGTGTTTATCGGTACCGGGGCCGAAGGCGTGATTTACGCGGTGCAAGACAGCAATAACGACGGCATCGCGGACAAGCGTTTTGTGATTGCCGATCATTTGTATCTGCCCAACGGCGTAGCTTACAAGAACGATACCTTGTATGTGGCCGAAGTTAATCGCATTATCCGCTTTGACCGCATCACGCAGCAGTTAGATCATCCGCCCAAGCCGGTTGTGATTTACGATCAATTTCCTTCCGAGCAGCATCACGGCTGGAAATATCTGCGCTTTGGCCCCGATGATAAGCTTTATACCTCAGTCGGCGCCCCTTGCAATATTTGCGAACCTGACAAAGTCATCTTTAGCTCACTGCTCCGGTTAAATGCCGACGGCACAGGCCTGGAAATACTTGCCAGAGGCATCCGAAGTTCGGTGGGTTTTGACTGGCAACCGGAAACGGGAGCCTTGTTTTTTACCGATAACGGTCGCGATTATTTGGGTGATGATCTGCCGCCCGATGAACTTAATCAGTGGACGACTCCCGGGGAACATTTTGGTTTCCCCTACTGCCATGGCGGCGATATTCCTGATCCTGAATTTTCCTCGGTTAAAAAATGTCGGCAATTTACCGCGCCGGTGTGGAAGTTCAAGGCGCACATGGCGCCTTTAGGGCTGCGTTTTTATCGGGGCAAGCAATTTCCGACCGACTATAAAAATCAGTTATTTGTGGCGGAACATGGGTCATGGAACCGATCAGAGCCGCAGGGCTATCGCGTCGCCTTGGTGAAATTCAACCAGGGTAAACCGATTTCCGAGCAGGTTTTTATCGACGGCTGGCTAAGCAAAGATGGCAAGGTGCTGGGACGCCCCGTTGATATACTGGAAATGCCCGATGGCAGTCTGTTGATCAGCGATGATAAACTTGGCGTCATTTATAAAGTCGATTACACAGGTCGCCGTGGATAATCAATTTGAAATATTAGCTAAGGATATCGTTTATCAGGGATTTTTCCGCGTGGAAAAATATCGCCTTAAACACACGATGTTTGGCGGAGGATGGAGCCCCGAAATAACTCGCGAGTTATT
This sequence comes from Methylobacter sp., assembly GCA_043729025.1. Taxonomy (GTDB): domain Bacteria; phylum Pseudomonadota; class Gammaproteobacteria; order Methylococcales; family Methylomonadaceae; genus Methylobacter_A. The sequence goes on along the minus strand of JAYTLW010000148.1, from coordinate 2,092 downwards.
CATGCGCGGCAGCTGCGTTGCGGTTCTGTTATATGACCCGGATGCCGACAAAGTCGTTTTGATCGAACAGTTCAGAGCAGGCGCAATTTTGAACCCGGAAAAAGCCTGGCTGGTGGAAATTGTTGCTGGAGCCATCGAGGTCGGTGAAACGGCGGAGGATGTCGCTTATCGGGAGTCTGTTGAAGAAGCAGGCTGTGAAATTTCGCAATTGATAGTCATCAATGAATTTTACACCACGCCGGGCGGTTCGTCTGAATGGATCACCCTGTTCTGCGGCAAAGTGAACAGTACTGAAGTTGGAGGCATTCACGGTTTGAGCCATGAAGACGAGGATATATGGGTGCGCGCAGTTGATTTTGATGAGGCGTATCGCATGCTGGAAAATGGCGATATAGCATCGGCAATACCGATTATTGCCATTCAATGGCTGGCATTGAACAGGCAAAAACTTAAACAGCAATGGGCGAAGGTATGAAAGCAGGAAAAAGCCCTGCATTAAGTTTTGCAGAGCTTCAAGACATTAAAAATTAATCGACTATCTTACATTTTCCCCGAGCTGCATCTACGCGATCACGCAGTTCCTTACCAGGCTTAAAATGTGGCACATGTTTTTTTGATAAGGCTACAGATTCACCTGTTTTAGGATTACGTCCCATTCGAGGAGGGCGCAAGTGTAGCGAAAAACTACCAAAGCCCCTGATCTCTATTCTTTCACCGGAAGATAACGCCTGATTCATTTGTTCAATGATGCATTTCACCGCTATCTCCACATCTTTCTGCGCCAGATGCGGTTGATGTTTGGCTAGTGCTTCAATTAATTCTGATTTAGTCACATTCTATCCTGCGAAAACAAATAAAATTAAAGGGATATGCACTGATGCATATCCCTCATGATTTTTATTTTTCCATCTGCTTAAAGATGTCAGCGAAGGTTGGTGCGCCAATGGATTGCTGAGTGTGATCTTTAATAGTATGAGTTTCTTCATCGGTATCTTTAGCTTTCATAGATAAAGAAATTGATTTGCTTTTCTTATCTACGCCAATGAACTTAGCTTCCAGTTTATCACCTTCTTTTAACAAGGTTCTAGCATCTTCAACGCGATCTCGTTGAATTTCAGAAGCACGCAAATAGCCTTCAACATTATCGGCTAAAGTGATAACCGCACCTTTAGCATCAACTTCTTTAACCGTTCCATTTACCAGACTACCTTTTTCGTGGGTAGCCAAAAAGTTTTGAAACGGATCTTGTTCAAGTTGTTTGATACCTAAAGAGATACGCTCACGCTCAGAATCAACCGCTAAAATAACGGTTTCCAGTTCATCACCTTTTTTGAAGTCACGAACCGAAGCTTCTCCTTCGTCCGCCCAGGAAATATCGGACATATGAACCAGACCGTCAATACCGCCATCCAGACCGATGAAAATACCGAAATCAGTAATCGATTTGATTTTGCCTGAGATTTTATCGCCTTTGTTATGGGTAGCGGCAAATTCATCCCACGGATTGGTTTTGCACTGTTTCATGCCTAAAGAAATACGACGACGTTCTTCGTCGATTTCCAGAACCATGACTTCTACTTCATCACCTAATTGTACGAGTTTGGATGGATTTACATTTTTGTTAGTCCAGTCCATTTCAGAAACGTGAACCAAACCTTCTACGCCTTCTTCAATTTCAACAAAGCAACCGTAATCAGTCAGGTTGTTGACTTTACCGAATACGCGTGTGCCGGCAGGGTAGCGGCGGGCAATGTTTTGCCATGGATCTTCACCCATTTGTTTCATGCCCAGTGAAACACGATTTTTATCTTTGTCGTATTTTAAGACCTTAACTTTAATTTCTTGGCCGATTTCCACGCACTCTGACGGATGACGTACGCGTCTCCATGCCATATCGGTGATGTGTAACAGACCGTCAATACCGCCAAGATCAATAAACGCGCCGTAATCAGTCAGGTTTTTCACAACACCAGTTACCGTCGCGCCTTCTTCCAGCGTTTTTAACAATTCTTCTCTTTCTGCACTGTATTCTTTTTCTACAACGGCACGACGAGAAAGAACCACGTTGTTACGTTTTTGATCGATTTTTATG
>JAYTLW010000147.1:0-2803 GCA_043729025.1 Methylobacter sp. | reverse complement strand
TTCCCACGATCCTTTTCATTCATCAAATATAAAACCGAAATCTATCCTGTTTCTGAACTCGTGTTATATTAAGCTTTATGACTACAGAAGCGGCTATAACAATTCAACAGCTAAGCAAAAGCTATCAGGAATCGGGGCGGCGGCATGAGATTTTTAGCGAATTGAATCTGCAGGTGCGCCGTGGCGAGTTTATCGTTTTACTCGGTCGCAGCGGTTCCGGTAAATCGACTTTTCTAAATCTTGTCAGCGGCATTGATCCTCCGGACAGTGGCAAAATTATCATTAACGATACCGATATTACCGGTCTTTCAGAACATGACCGCACGCTGTTTCGCCGGCATCATATCGGTTTTGTATTCCAGTCCTATAATTTGATCCCAACCTTAACGGTTGTAGAAAATCTGCTGTTGCCGCTGGAATTGATCAAGCGTATTACCCGTAAGGATAGAGATAATGTTGTCGAATTATTGGCCAGGTTGAATTTTGCCGACCGGCTGGACAGTTATCCTGACCGCTTATCCGGTGGTGAACAACAGAGGGTTGCGATTGCACGTGCGCTGATTCATGATCCGGATGTGATACTTGCTGATGAACCGACCGGTAATCTGGATCTGGATACCGGAAAACAGGTTTTGGAGTTGCTGGATACACTGGTTAAAAAAACGGGTAAGACGATGATCATGGTGACGCATAGCCAGGAAGTCATCGGTAGGGCTGACCGGGTTTTTTCAATCCGTAATAAGACATTGGCCAGCCAATGAGCTTGTCCCCTGTCAATCTTATTACGGATATTCACTACGTCATTCCGGCAGGGATTGCCGGAATCCAGAAGCCAAGGATGGCAAGCTCTAATCACATCCTTGTGACCTGGATACCGGCAGTCCATGCCGGTATGACGTGCTATTTTTATGAGTACGAGTAAATTGATAGGTGGTAAGAGCCAATGAGTTCAATTCTTGACCGCGCCAGCCGCAATTTTTTATGGCAACATCCCTGGCAACTGGCACTGGCGATAGTAGGGATTGCGCTGGGTGTGGCGGTAGTAATTTCTATCGATCTGGCAATGGAAAGCTCGCTAACAGCATTTGAACAGGCAGGCAAGGCATTTTCCGGGACGGCAACGCACAGAATTATTGCCGGCGATGGCGGCCTTGATGAACGGCTGTATACCCGGCTCAGAGTGGAGCAAGGTATACAAAAAATAGCGCCCGTTGTAAGCGGTTATGTTCAGTTGACGCAACAAGCTGATGAAAGCTTCAAGCTAGTCGGCATAGACCCGTTCATTGAAAAATCGTTGCAAGCAGTCTGGCAACAGCAGCAAAATGCAAACAAAAGCACTGATTTTTTAACCCGGTTGCTTAGGGAGCCGAATACGGCCTTGATCAGTGAGCAAACTGCACAGCGCTTGCATCTCAAAATCAATGATGATTTAACTGTTATGGCTGACAATCGTGAACAACGCTTAAAAGTCATCGGCTTGATGGCTCCGGACAATGCCGTTTCGGAACAGGTTTTGGCCAGGCTGATAATTACTGACATTGCCACAGCCCAGGAGGTTTTGGGTTTCTTTGGCCGGCTCAGTTCTATTGAAGTGTTGATGGATAAATATAACCCTGAGACTCTGACGAAAATAGGCAAGGTGTTACCGGCTAATGCGTTATTGGTATCGACAGATAGCCAGTCGCAATCGATAAGGGAAATGACGCGGGCATTTTCAATCAACTTAAAAGCAATGGGTTTGTTTTCCTTATTGGTGGGCATGTTCCTGATCTATAACACAATGACCTTCCTGGTTGTGCAGCGGCGGCGCTTGATCGGCAGTTTGCGTGCAATCGGGGTCACCCGGCGGCAGATATTTAGGTTGATTATAGGCGAAGCCTTTTTGTTGGCGATAATTGGCACGTTAATAGGCATCGCACTTGGCATAGCGCTTGGACAGGGCTTGTTGTATCTGATCTCCGAAACCATTAATGCACTTTATTTTCGCATTGATACCACTTCATTAATGGTTACGCCGGTACAAATAGGCAAAGGCGTATTATTAGGTATGGGGGCTTCGTTGCTGGCGGTATTGCCTCCCGCCTTTGAAGCAACGCGTTTCTCTCCGGTGACGGTATTGACTCGATCGCAACTGGAATCCGGCAGCCGCCGGTTAATCAAAACAGCCGGGTTAATCAGTTTGGTATTGATAACCGGTGGTTTGGCTCTGGCGTTTTTTTCTGGAAAAAGTATCAATTTGGGTCTGGCCAGTATTTTCCTGTTACTGTTTGGATTTGCCTTGCTGACACCGGTTTTTACCTTATTGTTTATGAAACTGATTGAACGCTTATTCGGACGCATGTTGGGTATTTTGGGGCGCTTGCCTGCACGTATGGTTTCGGCTGAAGTCAGTAGATCAGGCATTGCCATAGCCGCATTGATGATTGCTGTTGCAGCGACGATAGGCATGGACTTGATGATAGGAAGTTTTCGCCAGACGGTTGAGCAATGGCTGCAAACCAGTTTGCGCGCCGACCTTTATGTGTCATTGCCGGGTGAGAAAATGACAGCCGATAAAGCCATGGAAGATCGGCGCTTGAAGGAAAAACTGGCTGAACTCCCCAATGTGCAAATGCTAAGCAGTGTATTGAATACAAAAATCATCGCTGATGACAAATTTACTAAAATGTCTGTGTTTGAGCTGAATGCACAATCAAAAAAAGGCTTTATCTTTAAACATAAAGTTAACGATGATCTTTGGAACAGGTTTGAGCAGCAACAGTCCGTCATCGTAACGGAGCCTTATGCTTATCATCATGCCGTC
>JAYTLW010000146.1:0-13465 GCA_043729025.1 Methylobacter sp. | reverse complement strand
GCACCCGCTTATTTATATACCTAACGATTGCATTCGCTCAAGCGCATACCTTTCCAAGGCGCCGATAATCTTGGTATTTACCCGCTCGTCGCAACGCAGCTCCTTCAAGCGACTAAAATAATCGTCAAGCAAGATGCCGGCACCCGCCTGACGTCCGGTTAGCCGATTAACACAAAACTCATTCCATCTTAGCCGCTCATCGGCATTCAGGGTTTCGGGATAATTTCGGGCGCGGTATCTAAACAACATTTCCTGCAATCGGCTATCGGTAAATTTAAATACCGACTTAGCCAATTGTTCAGGCGGCATGAGCCTGATTTTGACCATTTGTTTTTTATCGTTTTCAGAAAAAAAGCCGCCGCTGTAAATTTCCAGATCGGGATCGGTTCGACCAAGCTCACCGCAGACGGGGTCTTGCTCACTGTAGGTCTGCCCGCTAAACACCGCCCCCAGCTTTTCTTCCAAGCCCTTGGCGGATTTAATCCGATCGATATGAGAATTGCATAAGCCCAGATCGATTTCCAGTCGGTGCGCGTCATCGGGCCTGATCACAGACACCGGCGCTAAAACCGGGCATTTATTAATATGCACTGTTTTTAGCGGGATTCGCGCCACACCTTCCGGCAGATCGGCCGTTGCGGTAAAGATTCTTTGCTGAATTTCCGCCGCAGACAAGCTCAGCATCGGCTCAGGGTCGACGGATAGATCGTAAACGATTATGCCGTTGGCATTGGTAGGATGCTTGCAAACAGGAAGCACTATGGCCAAGCAATTTTTTACCGCTGGATATTTGCCTGAAATATGCACCACCGGTTTAAAACTGCCGAATTGAAGTAAATTAAGCGCCTCGGCTTTAAGCCGATGTTGCCACAAAAACTGGTAAAGCTTGGGCTGGACTTGTTTAAGCAAGCGAGCGATTGCCTTCGTGGCGTAGACATCGGCAAGCGCATCATGCGCCGCTTCATGGGCTATGTTGTTGGCGCGGGTGAGTTGATCCAGCCTGAAGCAGGGGCTGCCTTGTTCGTTAACGGGCCAGACCATGCCGTCGGGACGCAAGGCTCTGGCCGCCCTAACCACGTCGATCAAATCCCAGCGCGAATTGCCGTTTTGCCATTCTCTGGCGTAGGGATCATAAAAGTTACGATAAAGACAATTACGGGTGACTTCATCATCAAAACGCAAACTGTTGTAACCGAGGGTACAGGTATTGGGCGCGGCTAATTGATCATGAATCAGGCGTATGAATTCGGCCTCAGGAACGCCTTTTTGTTCGGCGAGTTGCGGGGTAATCCCGGTAATTAAACAGGCATCCGGGTGAGGCAGACAGTCTGCCGCCGGTTTGCAGTAAACGACTAAAGGATCGTCTAGCTCATTGAAATCTGCGTCGGTGCGCAGACCGGCAAATTGCACCGGCCTGTCTCTACGCGGATCGATGCCGAAGGTTTCGTAATCATGCCAATAAAAGCTTTGCACACCACTCATGCCTTACCGCCAAACTCAAAGCAGATGAATGCGATATTCAATAATTTGAAGCCAAGGCCCTTAATACATCCGTGCGACTGACTATGCCGACCAAATCATTATCCTGAAACACCGGAAAACTTCTGATTGAAGACTGCTGAAACTTCTCCGCCAAGTCTACAATACTGGAATTGGCATCGACGCTAATAACTTCTACAGTCATATAATCGCCGACCTTACCGCTCATACTTTGGTTGTAGACGGCTTCCAAAATAATGCTCATCACATCTTTTTCTGAAAACATGCCCAACAAGCGCCCTCGCTGATCGACGACCGGAGCGCTGGTTATTTTATGATCCAACAATTTCTTGACGGCATCGAGCACATGGGTATCCTTGGCCAGCGTAACCAATCTTTTCGACATATAATCTGCAACAGTAATTTTTGCCAGCATGGTAAACTCCTGATTATAATTATTTATGTAGGGCGGATTTATCCGCCCAGGGCGAATGAATTCGCCCCTACGATCCTTGAATTAACTGAGCTTCTACATCGATTTTCTTTCTTTTATCACACTTTTCCACGCATACGCATTCTGCTTTGCTCATGCCGCCGCCGCACGAGCCTTTGATCGCGCGCCTGCCGAAAATAACGCCTATCGCCATGATGGCAATAACCATCAGCATAACCGCAAAAGTCACTAAAAAATAAGTCATGATGTCACCTCTATAGTTTGTAATAAAAAAAACGAGGATTAGAGCTGATCCAACCTCGTTTTTTATTCCACCTTGCCCTCCCCGATAACTAGAAACCACTATGGAGAGAAGCTCAATGACGGTTATCCGCCAAAGTCATCCAACATAATGTTTTCGGGCTCTACGCCGTTATCTAACAGCATTTTAATCACCGCCGAGTTCATCATCGGCGGCCCGCACATGTAAAATTCGCAATCTTCCGGCGCCGGATGGTTCTTGATGTATTCTTCTAGTAATACATTATGAATAAAGCCGGTATAGCCTGTCCAGTTATCTTCCGGCAACGGATCGGACAGCGCAACATGCCATTCAAAGTTATCATTTTCCTTGGCCAGCATATCGAAATCTTCCACATAAAACATTTCGCGTTTGCTGCGGGCGCCGTACCAGAAAGTCATTTTACGCTTGGACTTCAGTCTGCGTAATTGATCGAATATATGCGAACGCATCGGCGCCATACCTGCGCCACCGCCTACAAAGACCATTTCCGCGTCGGTCTCTTTCGCGTAGAACTCGCCGTAAGGCCCTGAAATAATACATTTATCGCCGGGCTTCAAGTTAAAGATATAAGATGACATGATACCTGGCGGCACACTATCGGGAGCGCCGGGAGGCGGTGTCGCGATACGCACGTTCAACATAATTTCCTTTTCTTCAGGATAACTGGCCATCGAATAGGCACGCATTGCAGGCTCTTTGACATCGGATACATAGCGCCATAAATTGAATTTATCCCAATCGTCGCGGAATTTTTCTTCAACCACGAAATCGCTGTATCTGTCTATATGCGGAGGACATTCAATCTGAATATATCCACCCGCCCGGTAGTTAATTTCCTCGCCAGGAGGCAATACCAGCACCAGTTCTTTAATGAAAGTGGCCACATTATGGTTGGATTTAACCGTGCATTCCCATTTCTTTATGCCGAACACATCGTCTTCAACTTCTATGCTCATGTCGTGCTTTACCGAGACCTGGCAAGAAAGACGCTCGCCGTGCGCGGCTTCGCGTTTGGTGATATGGGTCAGTTCAGTCGGTAAGATTTCGCCACCGCCCGAATGCACGACGACTTTGCACTGCGCGCAGGTGCCGCCGCCACCGCAGGCTGATGAAACGAACAAACCGTTATCGGCTAAAGCCGTTAACAGTTTCGACCCAACCGGCACATGAATTTTCTTTTCATTATTGATCAGGATTTCAACATCGCCAACAGCTACCAATTTGCTTTTAGCGCCGATAATAACGAATACCAGAGCTATAACAAAAGCCGTGAAAATAATAATCCCTAATAGAATTTCCAGCATTACGCTACCTTTAAAGTTGGATTCCGGAGAAAGCCATGAAGCCAAGCGACATCAGACCCGCAGTAATGAAAGTGATACCCAGGCCTTGCAGGCCGGCGGGAATATCACTGTATTTAAGTTTTTCGCGCACACCCGCCATCACCGTAATCGCCAATGCCCAGCCCAACCCGCTGCCCACACCGTAAGTAACGCTTTCCCCGAGATTATAGTCGCGCTCTATCATAAACAAACTGCCGCCGAGAATCGCACAGTTGACCGTGATTAAAGGCAGAAAAACGCCCAAGGCGAAATACAAGGCCGGAAAAAACTTATCTAAAATCATTTCCAGGATCTGCACCAAGGCGGCAATCATACCGATACAGCTTAACAACGCTAAAAAGCTTAAATCAACGCCGGTAACGCCCATCCAGGACAGGGCATTTTCTTTTAATAAGGCATGGTAAACAATATTATTGGCCGGTACCGTAATAGCCTGCACCACCATCACCGCAACACCCAGACCCATCGCCGTGGAAATCTTCTTCGACACCGCGATAAAGGTACACATGCCCAAAAAGAAGGACAAGGCCAAGTTTTCGATGAATACTGCCTTTACAAATAAACTGATATAAGCTTCCATTAGTGATGCCCTCCTTCACCGTGAGCAATCGGCATAATCTTGAATTCCACCTTTTCAACCTGTTCCGGCTTCCATTGACGCACGGCCCAGATGATCAAACCGATGATAAAAAAAGCGCTGGGCGGCAGCAACATCAAGCCGTTAGGATCGTACCAGCCGCCATCCTTGGTCAGCTTGAAGACTTCGATGCCCAGTAATTTACCGGAACCCAAAGTCTCTCTAAAAAACGCCACGATAATCAAGATCAAGCTGTAACCCAAACCGTTGCCAATACCGTCCATGAAACTTTCCAACGGCGGATTTTTCATCGCATAACCTTCGGCGCGCCCCATCACGATACAGTTGGTGATGATCAGGCCCACGAATACCGATAATTGCTTGCTCACCTCATAAGCAAAGGCTTTGAGTATCTGATCGACCACGATCACCAATGAAGCGATGATGGTCATCTGTACGATGATCCGAATACTGCTGGGAATATGGTTTCTGATCGCACTAATCGCGGCGCTCGAAAACGCCGTCACCAAGGTCAACGCCAGCGCCATAATCAGCGAGGTCGACATCTGCGAAGTCACCGCCAAGGCCGAACAAATGCCCAAAACCTGCAAAGTAATGGGATTATCATTGACCAGCGGCGCAATCAATACTTTTTTTGCTTCATCATTTAATACTGCACTCATGATTTAACTCCTTTAACCGTTCTAACTTTAGCTAAATAGGGGGCAAAACCTTCTTTGCTCATCCAGTATCTGACCAGATTAGTAACGCCGGTACTGGTTAGTGATGCGCCCGCCAGGCCATCGACCTGATATTGGGAACCCGGTTTGCTGTTATCGACCACGCCTTTAATCAGACTCAACGCAGGCTCACCCAGTTCGGCGCTCTCTATCAAGCCTTTTTCTGCGGAAGGCTGATCGCTTTCCGCGTAGACTTTTTTGCCTTTCCATAGCGCCCGCCAGTTGGGATTAACCACTTCACCGCCCAATCCCGGAGTTTCCTTCTGATCGTAAAAGTTGATGCTTTGTACGGTTTGTCCGTCAGGTTCCAAGGACAAAAAGCCGTATAAGGTCGACCATAAACCGTAGCCGTGTACCGGCAGAATAATCGACTTGATCGCGCCAGCCTGCCTCACTAAAAACACCTTGGCGAGTTTGGCCTTTACCCGGATGTGAGCAATATCTTTCTCCTTGGTGATAGCGACGCTTAAAGCCGGATCTTTGGCAGCCTTACGTTGATCGTACTCAGCGACATTGATATCTTCGACATAGTCGCCAGTTTCCAGATTGACGATTTTAGCCTCAATCTGGTCTGCAAACGCAGAGTCTATATCGCTGCCCGGCTGCAGCAATCCCGCCACCTCGAGAATATTCTTTTTCATGTCCAGTTCTTTGTTATGGACTTGAAGAGACTTTAAAGCAACCGCAGAAAATGACACCAGCACAGCACAAACCAAGCACAACGCAACCGCAATGGCAATGGTTTTTTCCAGGCTGTCATTGCCCAAGGCCAGCACTTTATCCCGGTAAACCTTGAATTTTTGGTAATGCTCGCAATTATCCAACTTGAGGCGAACTTTATCCTGATAAATTTTGATCTGAGCGCTATTAAGCATGGCGTTTCATCCTTCTTCTAATATTGGCCTGAATGACAAAATAATCAATCGTCGGCGCAAACATGTTGGAAAATAGAATTGCCAGCATGATACCTTCCGGAAACGCCGGATTAACAACCCTGATCAATACTGTCATGCCCCCGATTAAAGCCCCGTACATCCAGCGACCAGTATCGGTCATTGCCGCACTGACCGGGTCGGTCGCCATATAAACCATGCCGAACGCAAAACCGCCCATGGTCAAATGCCAGTACCAGGGCACTGCAAACATGGGGTTGGTGTCACTGCCAATGATATTGAACATCAACGAGATCGCCACCATGCCTGCAAATACGCCGCCCATAGTGCGGTACGACGCAACTTTGGTGTACAACAGGAAGGCCGCGCCGATTAAAATAGCCAGCGTTGAGGTTTCACCAAGACAGCCCGGCTCGAAACCGAAAAAGCTTTGCAGCCAGCTGTAATTGGCCGCGTAAACCGCATCTAAGCCGCCGTTTGCTGCCAGACCCAAGGGCGTGGCTGCGGTATAACCGTCAACGGCGACCCAGACCGAATCGCCTGAAATAGACGCAGGATAAGCGAAATATAAAAACGCCCGCCCGGTCAAGGCCGGATTCAAGAAATTTTTACCGGTGCCCCCGAAGACTTCCTTGCCGATGACGATACCGAAAGAAATACCCAAAGCCACCTGCCATAAGGGCATATCGGGCGGCATGATCAAGGTGTACAGCATTGACGACACCAGAAAGCCTTCATTCACTTCATGACCGCGCACGGTGGCGAACAAGACTTCCCAGACGCCACCAACAGCCAGCGTCACAATATAAATAGGCAGAAAATATAAAGCGCCGTGAACCATGTTGGAAAACGGATTCATCGTACTGTAGCCGAAGATCATCATCGGAATGCTGCGCCAGCCCGAAGCCTGCTCCATGCCCATCGCCGCCATGGCTAAATTGGCCTGATAGCCGGTGTTATACCAAGCCATCATCACGCAAAAAAACGTGGCGATCACCACAAAAGTCATGGTTCGTTTCAGGTCATTGCCGTCACGCACATGGGTAGTGCCGCGCGTCACATCGGCCGGAGTATAGATAAAAGTATCCACCATCTCGTACAGACCGTAATACTTTTCAAGCCGCCCACCTTTGGTAAAATGCGGTTCTATGCTGTCTAAAATATCTCTAGGCGACATTATCCTTCCTTCTCAATTTTAGTTAAATTCGCTCTCAGTACAGGGGCGAAGTCATGTTTACCAGGATCCACAAACGTAAATAAGCTTAGGTCTTCCTCATCCAGCTCCAAACAACCGAGTAACTGGGCCTGATCGCTATCGCCGACCACCAGCGCTTTGAGCAGCGGCGTAGGCAAAATATCCAGCGGCATCACCGCTTCATAAACGCCGACCGGAACGATCGCTCGGTTGCTGCCGTTTTTATCGGTGGTTAGCGGAAATTTACGATTCAGCTTGCGATCTACGCTGGAGGTGTAGACATTGAGCGCCGAATATTTGTCTTTACCTGGAACGATCCAGCCGAACAATTCACGGGCTCGGCCTTCCTGCAACACTGAAATCTGAGTATTGTAACAACCCAAAAAAGCCGCCCAATCGCTCGCCAGATGTCCATACAACACCGAACCTGAAATCACCCGGTTTTCGACGTCCGCCAATTGACCGGCCACCAAATCATCGGTGTTGGCGCCGACCCGAGTGCGTATCAATCGCGGCTTGGTGACGGTAGGCCCAGCCAAGGACACCACGCGTTCGACCTTAATTTTACCGGTAGTGAATAATGCGCCGATCGCTATCACCGCCTGATAATCCAGATGCCAGACAAACTTGTCAATGCTGACCGGGTCGATTAAATGAATGTGCGTTCCGGGCAATCCTGCCGGATGGGGGCCGGAAAACTCGGCGACGCTAACCTTGGCATTACCAATGGCTATGTCGGCGCCGGTCGCTTTACACAAATAAGTGTTGCCTTCCGTGAGCTTGGCAATGACCTTCAATCCATGAACAAAATCATCGCTGCGTTCTTTAATGATAATGACTGGATTGGCCGCTAACGGACTGGTGTCGATGGCGGTGACGAAAATTGAACGGGGCTTGCTGTCTACTGCCGGAATTTTGCCGTAAGGACGGGTGCGGAGCGTCGTCCACAATCCGGAGGCCAACAGATTTTCTTTAACCTGTTTTGCGGTTAAATCATTGAGTTCGGCTTCCTTGTATTTTTCAAAGGTTAGCTGGGCCGCGCCTTTCAGCTCGACCACAACAGACTGCAAAACCCGTTTAGCGCCGCGATTAATGGCTTTAACCACGCCCGCTCCGGGTGAAGTAAACACCACACCGGGATTCTTCTTGTCGGTAAAGAGGATCTGACCCAGCTTGACCTCATCGCCTACGCCGACCAACATGGTAGGCTTCATGCCGACATAATCCATCCCCAGAATCGCAACGGAGCTAACCTTATTGCCATCCTCAATAACTTGTTCAGGCTCTCCAGTAATAGGTAGATCCAAACCTTTTTTAATAATAAATTGCATAGATAATAGCCTGCTCTCCAATCAAGTTGCTTTGATCCCATCCTTTTATTTCAAGTACAAATAAAACAAGAGGCGCATAAGACGTAAAACTTTGGCATTAAACCACAAAAGCGAGTCATTCTCAACCGACATGTAGCGACATTGCCTTGCGGTTGCTTATGGATAGGCACTTAGTAGGCGTGCCCTACCCGGCTGACCCGTTCGCCCTTCATGCTTCGACAAGCTCTCAAGAAACAGCTTAAGTCAATGGTGTCTGTTAGAACGGAATATCGTCATCGAAGTCGTCATAATTGGGCGGCGGCGGCGGCATGGATCCTGAATTATTTTGCTGCACCGATTGCTGAGGCTGATTAAACGGTTTTGATGCGGAAGCGGTGTGTCCGGCCTGAGACTGATCGCCACCGAACTCGGAGGTGCCGCCGCTGCGGCTATCCAGCATATTCATACTGTCGGCAATGATTTCGGTACTGTAACGATCTTGGCCGTCTTGTTGCCATTTCTGGGTGCGAATACGGCCTTCAATATATGCCTGGCTGCCTTTTTTTAAATATTCACCGGCCACTTCAGCAAGACGGTTAAAAAACACCACCCGATGCCATTCGGTTTCTTCCTTGCGCTCACCGCTTTGCTTATCTTTCCAGCGTCTGGAAGTCGCCAGACGTATAGTGGTCACGGCGCTGCCACTGGGCAGATAACGCACCTCCGGGTCGGCGCCCAGCCGTCCTATTAACATCACTTTATTGAGCATTTATTTCTCCCATTGAGTTGTTGATTATCCGATCAAGCATAAACATACTGTGCTATCAAACCTTGTAATTGATCTTTATCCAGCTGCTGATTATCGACCTTGAGATAAACCAAGGCCTCTTCATAATGCAGGGTAATTTCTTCCACACCGTTTAGTTCCAGCATTTTTGCCACCAAGTCACCGGCATCCTGCTCGCTGATTTTTTCCAGCGAGATCAACAGATTCGCCAGATACCGGGGCGGCTTCATCCACAAGGACACCAGCAACCAGCTGAAGGCGACGGCGGCGCAAAATAAAAATACCGCCGTAACCCCGAATTTACCGTTAAACCAGCCGCCCACCAGCCCGCCCATAAACAGCCCCATAAACTGGGAGCTTGAATAAGCGCCCATCGCCGTGCCTTTTAAGTCGGCCGGCGCAGTCTTGGATATTAAGGACGGCAATGTCGCTTCCAACAGGTTAAAGCCACAAAAAAACAGCCACAAAAAACCTATGATCCCGACCAGGTTTTGATGAACTGCCGACAAGCCCAGCTCGGCCACTATCAATACCGCGATGGCGCCTAAAAACACCTGCTTCATCTTGCGTTTCTTCTCCGCCAGAATGATGAACGGCACGGCAACCGCCATCGAAATAACGAATACCGGCAAATAGACTTGCCATTCATGACCGGCCGATAATCCCGCCGTCCGCATCAAGGTAGGCACCACCACAAAAATAGCCATTAAAATCAGGTGCAAGGTGAAAATGCCGTAATTCAGGCGCAATAAATCCGGGTTTTTTAGCACCTGCATCGCTTCCTTGGGCACGAACTGGGCATCCCGATGCAATTTGGAGTGATGAGGATCGGGAACGATATAAATTATCGTTAAAATGGCCAGCAAAGTGAGCGCCGCAGTCACTCCGAATACGCTCTGCACACCGCCGAATCCCGAAATAACCGGGCCTGCTATGATGCCGACGCCAAACGACATGCCGATACTGATGCCGATAATCGCCATGGCTTTGGTGCGATGCACTTCTTGGGTTAAATCCGCTACCAAGGCCATGATTACCGCCGAAATCGCCCCGGCGCCCTGAAAAGCCCTGCCTATCAGAACCCCGTAAATGGTCGTAGACAGCGCCGCGATCACGCTGCCGATAAAAAATAACACCAGACCGATAATGATGATTTTTTTGCGCCCGTAACGATCCGACAACAATCCGAAAGGGATTTGCAACAGCACCTGCGGCAAGCCGTAAATACTCATCGCCAAGCCGATCAGTGCAGGCGTCGAGCCTTCAAGCTGCTCGGCAAATAAAGACAACACCGGCAAAATCATAAATAGCCCGAGCATCCGCAACGCATAAATGCTTGCCAAAGACGCTGTAGCCCGCTTTTCCGATGACGTCATCGAACTTGTAATGTCTTGCGTTGTTGTCAAAACCAGCTTCTCCTTGTTGAACCAGAATTATCAAGAAATGTAGGGTACGCATCGCGTACCTTTGTAGGGGGCGACCGGTCGCCCCCTACGTGGTGTTTGGAAAATGGTACGCTACTTGCCAGACTAACTCAGTGGTTTATCTCATTATTTTAATGGCGTCCATTATAACAAGCTTTATTTATCGCATTTGCTCATTTGTACTTGGAGCGCTGTTTAACTAAACGTTGGAGTTAATCTCTTCAATAGCCCATGAATACTCAGCTTTAAGGCTAGATAGCGTTCTCCCCAAAACAATTGCATCATGAGGTACCAGCAAATAAAACCATAACTTATTGTCATTATTTTTAGCGTGCTCATTAGCATAGCCACACCAACGAGTAGCAGCACGAGCTTTTAGTTGAACTTCAGCAGAATCTATTTGGTCGGCCCGCTTTGGCTCAATAAGCACATAGTAAGCGGCACATTCCACTACGAAATCCGGTTCATAGTTTTGACCGTTTTGGTATTCGATACGAAATTGTCCATAGACCTACGAGGTTTTCAAAACCTCGTAGGTCTAATTGAAGCTGCATTGGCGGATTGTCCCGTACAATTTGCTGAACTCGACGCACAACAGAGGCTTGAACATCTTCCTTACTCAACTCTTTGCTCGAGACCACAAAGCGAGCTTGTTCTTCAATGACCTTTAAGACGATTTCAGCGACCTTGTTTCGTTGTTCATTATCAAGACCTACGAGGTTTTTAAAACCTCGTAGGTCTGCTGTAATATCACGATCATCCTGTGTCGCCATTTTTCCGGTAGTAATCATATCCAAATAAGATGGCGCAGTGATTATTTGCGGCTTTTTATCGGGTATATCGGCATCGTCACCGCCGATATAAATCACTTTACGGATAATCGACTCTGCATCATTGGCGCGATAACCACAGCGAATGCTCGAGCCCATCGTCATAATGGGTAAAAGCACTGCCGGTGTTATAGGGCGGATCGATAAACACGCACTTCACCCTACCCGCATACTGCTGTTCCAATACCTTCAATGCCAGCAGATTATCGCCGTGAATCAGCAGATTGTCGTGGTGACTAAGACCTACGAGGTTTTCAAAACCTCGTAGGTCTTCTTCTGAACTTCGCAGTTTTTTTCCCTTGGCGCGATAAGACAGTGCCTTGTCCTCAAGCAGAATTCGCGGCTCCAAACGAGGGCGTTTGTCTTTACCAATCCAGGTCAGTTCCAGTTTTTGTTTTTTACTCATTATTTCTATCCGGTTATTCAGGGTCTTCAAGACCTACGAGGTTTTTAAAACCTCGTAGGTCTTTTTGTTGAGGTTCAAATACATGGGCATGTACAAAAGGCGATATTCCTCCAAACCAGGATAACACCGAGGCGGCTTTGATTTTCGTGCCAAGCTTTATAGCATCTGTTTCTGAGGCATTACCAATCCTGAAGATGGTTTGATAGGATGAATACCTGTAATGGCTGAAATCCGTTACCAAACCATGCTTTTGTGGGTTGCGGTGAATATACACGACCAGCCATTGTAATTGTTCGTTAGATTCTATCAGGATACGACCAAAACGCTTTTCAAATAAACTGCCGGTACGCTGATAGGCTTTGTTAATGCTCTTGGTGTAGCTATTGAAAAAATTGGAGAAATGTTGCGATGCCAGAGCTCCTGATAACTCTTCTTGCTGTTCTTTAATTTGAACAAGAAAATGGAAATGGTTGGGTAGTAAACAATACGCAAAGGTATCGGCAACAGGGCTGATATATTCTGCGTAACCTTTGAGAAAATAGCGGTAATTTTCGTCACTAAAAAAAATCGGCTCGCGGTTATTGCCTCGATTGTAGATGTGATAGTAGCAACCCGCAGTGAGCGGCGTCATTTTTTGCATGGGTGCTTGCTCTCTAAAACCTACGAGGTTTTAAAAAACTCGTAGGTTTCAATTATCCCGTTACGTTCTTTGCTGGCCGCGTAAATAGTTAATTTCAGTTCGGTATTATCCGTCTGCTCGTAGAGTGGACTGCGGGTTGATAGGCGCTCGCTGGCCGTAAGAATGGTGGGTACGCCTTCGCCCCGCCGCTCAATCATATTCTGCCGTTTGCTTGCCGGGTCGGCAGGAAAATAGCGACTCAACAGGTTAACCAACGTTTCATTGCGGGTGATGCTGTTGGCATCCATGCTATCCACAGTAAGACTGTTGGGCAGACCTCCCGGCGTGCTCAATTCCAGGCGATCACTGAATAGATGCAAACGAATACGGCTGCCGTACATGGCGTAATCCCGGTGCGCTACGGCATTGACTATGGCTTCGTACACCGCACCCAGATCAAATTGAGGAATATCGATGCGCCCCGGGCGTTTGACTGCTTCTATCTTCATGTTACGTTTGACGAAGTTGAAAGCTTGCTGAATCTGGCTATCGACGGAGCCATCGCAATCCTGGGCATCCAGCTGGTATTCGGCGTTACGCTCTGTGCCGCTGTAAGCGACACACTGCACATAAGCCGAAGACAAAAAATCAATCGGCCGAGCAGTCAGGAGTAATACGCCGGTTACGGTCAGGCGGGGTTCCTGTTCTTCATTTTCAGCGATCAAGTAAAGTTTTTTCAGTTGCATCCGTTCCGGTAGGTCTCCACGCAGAAAACGGATTTTCAGCGCGGGGTCGATAGCATCGAGCGTGGTATTCGGCACTACTTGTTCATCGAAGCGGATCAAGCGCACCATGCTGCGCTGTTGGAATATTCGAGCCAATAATTCCGGCGGCATTTCCCGTTTGGTTGATCCTACCCGATGATAGTAACCGTTTGGACTGAGATGTACGAATAGGCTTTTCGGAATTTTCACCCATATCAATGGCTTGGGATTCCCTTGAAGATCAGGAATCTCAACCAGCCTAGTTTCAATCAGTACCGGTGGCTTTATGGCCTGAGCCAAGTTTGTCAACCATTGTTCGACCGTATCCAGGTGTTCCTGTGCGATACCTTCAACGGCACGG
>JAYTLW010000145.1:0-7286 GCA_043729025.1 Methylobacter sp. | reverse complement strand
ATAATGGCTTGCCGGAAGGCGCCGATGACTTCTTTCATCGATTCCCAGTACATGATCGGCAAGTCGGTGGTTTCAGGTGCGACGGATTGCACTTCGGTAATAAATTCTTCCAGGCTGGTTAAGTCGTTCAGATCTTTTTTAGGAAAGATCTGGATGCGATACGCACCGTTCTTGCTCAGCCATTTGTCCTTGATGTCGGCAGGCAGATCGGCCAAGGTGATAGCGTGGGCATTAAAGCTGTCCGAAAGTTCGTTCATCAACTTCGGTAAGGTGCCGAGCAGCGTGGTTTGAATTTTTTCGATGAACAGCCGCCGGTCGGGTTGTTGCCGCGACTCCAGCTCGATCAACATATCCTGCAATTCTTTTTTAAAATGGCTTAAGGCCAGGCGCTCTTTGGCATCGGTTTTTTGGGGTAGAATGGCGTCGATAGTTTTTTGTAAATGGTTAATAGCGGGAACCGGGTCGGTATCGGTTTTTAAGTCGGGAAAACTTTGCGCCTGAGCGCCCAGCATCAGGCCCATGTCTTCAATCAAAGCCAGTTTGTCGTCCTGGGCTGTGGGTTGAAAATCAAACAGACTGACGGTTTTATCGACCGAAGCTAAGGCCGAAAGCTTTTGCTCCAGGGCTTTGGCGCTCATTTCATCCTTGGCTAACACGGTCAAGGTCAGTGGCGTGGTTTCCTTGTCTTTCATCAGATTTTTGAATGCGATGACCGATTCGGTTTTCGGGTCGCGCAGGTTGATCGGATTGAAATCGGTCTCGATGTTAAAAGCCAGCACGACGGAGATAACCGCGATAAGCAGGGTTGCGATAGCAACCGGCTTGGCGTAATGGAGCGGGAAGATGGCCAGTTTTTTAGACAGTTTAGTCAGCCCGTTTTTGATTTCGCCTTTTTCGAACTTGGTCGGCGCCGGGATGACTTTTAACAGCGCCGGTAAGGCGATTAAGGTGACGAACAGGCAGATAAACAGACTGGTGCCTGCCAATAGGCCTAGTTCGGACACGCCTTTGTAATCGGTCGGTATAAAGGCATAAAGTCCGATCGAGGTGGTGCCGGCACACAACAACAGCGAGGGAGCGGTGCTCATTAAGGTGCTGCGTAGCGCCAGTTCCTGATGTATGTGATGACTTAAATTGTCCCGGTAGCGCAAACAAAAATGGATCGCATATTCGACGCCCAAACCGATATTGGATACCGCAAAAGCTACTGAAATCAGGTTCAATTCTGTTACCGAAAAGGCCGCGAACGCCCCGCAAAAAACCATGCCCAAGGCTAGCGTCATCAACGTGGCTACCGTCAGCAACAGGGAGCGGTAGGCAATCAATAAGATAAATAACACCAGCACCAGGGAGAAAATGCTGGCGGTAAACGTGCCGGTGCTCATGCCGGACAATTCATCATCTTCAAGACCGACTTCGCCGGTGACCCACACTTTAACGGCCGGCAGGTTGGGATCCTGAATTTGGGCAACGGCTTTGCGGATAGACTCAATCGCAGTTTCCGCAGGACGGATTTGCGAGAAATCGAATTTGGGAGAAACGATAATAAAGCCGTTACCGGCATGGTTTTTCTTGTCGCTAATCAACGACTCCCAGGACAGTAACGCGTTTTCGCCATTGAGCGTTTTATGCAAAGCCAGCGCAACCTTGTCTATCAGCGAAGTCAAATCGATAGGCACAACCTGAGTCTTGTCGGTGGACGTTAGCGCATCTTCAAAAATTGAAAAGAAGCCGGTCAGATTGGGCTCCTGGGCAATTCTGCCAATAAACGGCTGGGCGAGCGACAGGTTGTTGGATAAGGTCTGTAACGCGTCGGTATCGAGATAAAGTAGGCCGTTCTGGCGGAAAAATTCATTGTCGTTAGGGATATAGGCCGAATTAAAATGCTCTTGGTCTGCGGTCAGCAGGCGCAGCAACCGTTTAGTGGCCGATTTGGTCAGTTCCGGCGTATCCGATTCAACCACCAGTAGCAGCGTATGCATGTCCTGCGAAAAGGCTTTCTCATAATTGCGGCGATTTTGCTGAAAAGGCGCATCGGGCGCAATCAGTTCGGCGGTGTCGGTATTAATGCTCAAATGACCGGCGGTGTATTGCAAAGCCAAAACACCGAGCATAACCATGATAGACAACACCGCAATCGGGTGGCCTAGCGTCCAGTCTCCCCAGCGGGAAAAAATAGTGTGACTGCGGGTATTTAACGACATATTTTAGGCTTTGGACATTAATGTAGGGTGAGAGATTTCAAAGTGTTCAATGCCTCACTTCGGGATTCGATCAGTTCACCGTTTTGCAGTTCGATGAAAAGTACGGGAATTTTTGCGATATTCGCAGCCAGCATGCCGTCTTTCTGTCCCAGACACAGCAGCGCGGTATCCCAGGCATCGGCAACCGTCGGATCACTGATCAGGACGGTGACGGAAACCAGATTATGGGTAACCGGTCTGCCGTTGCGGGCGTCGAGGATATGGCTGTAACGCTGGCCATGATCATCGAAATAATGCCGGTAAGTGCCGGCAGTCATCACCGCCATCGGCGAGTCCTTGGGCATGGTAATAACTTTTTGCATCGTCCGCTCTTCCGGTAGCGGTCTTTCCAAGGCAATACGCCAGGGTTGAAGGCCCGGTTTAGCGCCCTTGGTTTTCAGTTCGCCGCCAATCTCGACCAGATAATTGACGATGCCTTTTTGTGCCAAAACCTTGCTGATCCGTTCCACGCTATAACCTTGGGCAATGGACGATAAATCAACTTTCAGATCAGCCTGTTTTTTGCGCAGATGTGTTGCATCCACGACTTCCAGTTTTTCCATGCCGATTTGTTTCAGCGTGGTAAGAATGGCCGAATCGTTTGGAATCGTCAACGCATCGCCCCGAAAGCCCCATAAATCGAATAAGGGTTTAATGGTTAAATCATAGCAACCCTGGCTGGCCTGATTTACAATTTGCGCGATTTTAACCAGGGATACGATTTCGCCGCCGACTTCGTAGCTGTCCGTGTTCTCGGCGCCGTTGAAGGTTTCTATGACCGAGTCGGGGTGGTAATTGGATAGCAGTTTATCGATGACCGCGAATTCATTTTCGATACCGGCTTTAATCGCTTTGTCGTCCACAGGTGATTCGGCCCAGTAACTGATATGGTAAGTCGTGCCCTGAACCGGGCCGGCAAGCTTTTGAACAGTCGGTTCCGAGCAGCCTGTCAGCAGGGATAATAATAGACAGGAGATGGGCGCAAAGCGCCATAATGAGCAGCGTAAACCGGAAAATGATTTTTTTATAGCTGCTTCGTTAGTCATCCATGTCTGCCGTGTCTTTATCATCACAGGTTATCAATAATAAACTTTAAAAAACACGCAGTGCATGTTAACAAACGGTGGATGGAAAAGATCAATGACTGCGCCATTGTGTGTGCCGTATTTAACAGCGCCGGTTATTATAATCCGAAAGTCGGGAAGGCTTTTTAAAAAATGAGGCTTATCCCTCGCGAACTCAACAGTTACTCGAACCTTAAGCCTTTAATTTAAGTAAAGCGCCAGCCACGGACAAAATCCTTACAGCTTTATTTTACTCGGCGCAGTTCTGTTGCTGAAGAGCTCTATCAGAGCGGTAAACAATAACTATGATTCAAGACAACACTCAAAAATATGTCCGGTAAGGCTGCGTCCATAAATTAAAAACTATTCAGGCTATAATAGGCCAACTGAAATATTAGCAACCCTATTGCGGAAACCTTAAGATGAGCATTATTCGTCAAGACGATCTTATTCAAAGCATTGCCGACTCTCTGCAATATATTTCGTATTATCATCCGCTGGATTTTATCAAGGCCATGCATCAGGCCTATCTCAGGGAAGAAAATCCGGCGGCCAAGGATGCCATCGCGCAAATCCTGATCAACTCCAGAATGTGTGCGGAAGGCCATCGCCCGATTTGCCAGGATACCGGCATTGTTACGGTGTTTTTAAAAGTAGGCATGGATGTCCGGTGGGATGGCGACATGAGCGTCGCCAATATGATCAATGAGGGTGTTCGACGCGCTTACCTGCACCCTGATAATGTGCTGCGAGCGTCGATACTGGCCGATCCTGCCGGTAAGCGCATCAACACCAAGGATAATACCCCTGCGGTGATACACATGGACGTTGTGCCCGGTGATACGCTGGACATCGAAATAGCCGCTAAGGGCGGAGGTTCCGAGGCCAAGGCAAAGTTTACGATGCTCAATCCATCGGACAGCATCGTCGACTGGGTGCTGAAAACCGTGCCTTCCATGGGCGCGGGCTGGTGTCCGCCCGGCATTTTAGGGATAGGCATAGGCGGCACCGCCGAAAAAGCCATGCTTTTGGCCAAGCAGGCGTGCATGGGATCGATAGATATTCAGGAATTAATTGCGCGCGGGCCTCGCAATGCACTGGAGGAGTTGCGCTTGGAACTGTATGACAAAGTCAATGCGCTGGGTATCGGCGCTCAAGGTTTGGGCGGGCTTACTACGGTGCTGGATATTAAAATCCTTGATTATCCAACTCATGCGGCCAACCTGCCGGTTGCGATCATTCCTAACTGCGCCGCCACCCGGCATGTGCATTTTGTGTTGGATGGCAAGGGCGCCGCCGAATTTAAACCACCGCGTCTGGAAGATTGGCCTGAAATCACTTGGGACGCAGGCGCAACCGCCCGTAGAGTCAATCTGGATACCGTGTGCCAAGAGGATTTGGAAAGCTGGAAGCCGGGAGAAACCTTGTTGCTGAGCGGCGCCATGCTGACCGGCAGGGACGCGGCGCACAAGCGTATGGCTGAAATTTTTGCGCGGGGAGAAGCCTTGCCTGTCGATTTTACCAACAAATTTATTTATTATGTGGGGCCGGTCGACCCGGTACGCGACGAAGTAGTTGGGCCTGCCGGCCCCACGACCGCAACCCGCATGGATAAGTTCACCGAAGTGATGCTGGATAAAACCGGCTTGCTGGGCATGATCGGTAAAGCCGAGCGCGGGCCGGAAGGGATCGCCGCGATTAAAAAGCATAAAGCCGTTTATTTGATGGCGGTCGGCGGCGCGGCTTATCTGGTATCTAAAGCCATTCGTAAATCGCGCATTGTCGCTTTTGAAGATCTCGGTATGGAAGCCATACACGAGTTTGTGGTTGAAGATATGCCGGTCATGGTCGCAGTCGACACCCAGGGCGTCTCGGTGCATCAATGCGCACCCAAGATCTGGCAAGATCGGATAGGCAAAATTCCCGTCGTGAAAGTCTAAGAGTTGCCGATATAAAAGAGTCGCAATGATTATGCTGAAGGGTCGCTCCGACACGGGCAGAGCGACTTGACTATAAATATGCAGCTCATTATATTTCACGATTAGCCGGTCAATCAGATACGCACCGTTTTAGATAATAAAATTTTCTGAAACTGGAGTATTGATTTGTGTTGATTTGAAATTGCAGTTATCTTAGACCAATAATTATTAGAATAATAAGGAGAAACAGGATGTCAAAAGGTCAAAATTTACAGGATAATTTTTTAAATGCGCTTAGGAAAGAGCATACGCCTGTGTCTATATTCCTTGTCAACGGGATAAAATTGCAGGGTAAGGTGGACTCATTTGATCAGTATGTGGTGATGCTGAAAAATACCGCGAGCCAGATGGTTTATAAGCACGCCATATCGACTATCGTGCCGAGTAGGCCGGTAAAGCTGACGCCTGACCATGAACCCAATGAAGAATGATTGATCCTGGCTATGTCTGACGGACAGTGGCACCTGCACGAAAACTTTCTTTATCATAACGTCTTGAGGTATTTAGTTGATTGATCGTCCCGAATCGGGTGAACGAGCCGTTCTTGTTCATCTGACGCTTCGTTCCAGGCAGGAAGACCTTTTAGAACTACAAGAATTAGCCAAATCTGCCGGAACTGATCCGGTCTATGTGGTAACGGGCAGCCGCAAAAAACCCGATCCAAAATATTTTGTCGGTAAAGGCAAGCTTGAAGAGCTTAAAGGTATTATCGAAACCTATGAAGCCGACATCGTCTTATTCAATCACCCGCTTTCACCCAGTCAGGAAAGAAATCTTGAGGGCTATTTAGGCGTTCGAGTGGTCGATAGAAATGGTCTGATACTTGATATTTTTGCCCAGCGTGCGCAAACCTTTGAAGGCAAGCTACAGGTTGAATTGGCGCAATTACAGCATTTATCGACCCGATTGGTGCGCGGCTGGACGCATTTGGAACGTCAAAAAGGCGGTATCGGCCTGCGTGGACCGGGTGAAACCCAGCTTGAAACCGATCGGCGCTTATTGGGCCTACGCATCAAGCAGATCCAACAGCGTCTGGATAAAGTCGATAAACAAAGGCATCAAGGGCGCAGCAAAAGAAAGAAAGCCGAAGTGCCGTCGGTTTCTCTGGTGGGCTACACCAATGCCGGCAAATCAACCTTGTTTAATAAGCTGACCGGTGCCGATATTTATGTCGCGGATCAGTTGTTTGCCACTTTGGATCCGACCTTGCGCAACTGTCGACTGTCCAATAATAGTGAAATTGTGTTAGCCGACACGGTGGGTTTTATTCGGCATTTGCCACATGAACTGGTGGCCGCGTTTAAGTCCACGTTGCAGGAAGCCAGTGAGGCGGATTTATTATTGCATGTGATAGATGCCAGTAACGATGACCGGGTTGAAACGATTTATCAGGTCAACCAAGTGCTTGAAGATATAGATGCCCATAAAGTCAGGCAACTTGAAGTGTTCAATAAAATAGATTTACTGGATGACATTCAGCCGAGAATTGATCGGGATGATGTCGGCAACCCGGTTCGGATATGGCTGTCCGCCGAGACCGGGGCCGGCGTCGATCTGCTTTTTCAAGCGTTGACCGAAATATTTTCAAATACCAAAGTCAGAAGAACCTGTTATTTACAATCGGATCAAGGCGATATCAGGGCGAAATTATTTGCTTGCGCCACAATAATCAGTGAAAAAATTGACGATTTTGGCGGTTGTGAATTAGTCATAGAAGTTGATACCAAGTATTTGGGATTGTTAAAATCGGTTGAGACTGAAGAAGTGCGTTAAAAAAAGGCGAAAGATGAAGGACGAAGGGCGAAAGTAGTTGGTTTTTAGCCTTTTGCCCTGAGCCTTTCGCCTTTTACAGATATTTACGATAGAATAACAAACATGAATCGGTAAGTTTAAGTAACCCATATGGAGCAAATTTATGTCCTGGAATGAGCCTGGCGGCGACAAGAAAGATCCCTGGAGCGGTCGTGGCGACCAAAAAGGCCCACCTGATCTGGACGAAG
>JAYTLW010000144.1:0-5675 GCA_043729025.1 Methylobacter sp. | reverse complement strand
TCCGAATATTACGGATGGGATTCTGCCCGGTAGTATCGCTTTAGCGCAGGGCGCGCCTTTACTGGCTCTGGATTATGTGAATGATCACACACTGACCTTGCGTAATGAGTGTTTCGATGCATGGTTAGCCATAGCAAAACAGCTTAAATCTCCGGTAATGATCGCCGAAGACTGGCATAAGCTACCGGCATCGCCGTTAATATTCTGGATGACCTCCTGGATCATCGATTTGATTAAGTGTTTTTACCAGGCCCAGGCGGAAAACTTATATAATTCAGACTTGAATAGACAGTTGCAAGAATTATCCCAACAACTAGAATTAAAAGGGCTTTATAAACTGTATGATTTATTGCTGGCAGGTCGGCAACGACTGGATACGCAAATAAACAAGCAGTTATTGTTTGAAGAAATTTTAATACAATGGCACGAACTTAACCGGAGTAAATGACCATGGCAGATGCAGGAGCCGGACAAGGCATATTGTCCCTTTCAATTAAAGATAAAAACGCTTTGTACTCAGCCTATATGCCTTATGTCACTAACGGCGGGCTGTTTATTCCCACCAATCGCGAGTATGAAATGGGGCAGGAAGTTTTTATGCTGCTCAATTTAATGGATGAAACCGAACGGCTACCGATAGCCGGAAAAATAATCTGGATAACGCCGCCCAGTGCCGAAGGTTATAGAACAGTGGGTGTCGGCGTACAATTTAGCGAACAGGACGGCGGCTTGTCACGCAACAAAATAGAAAATTATTTAGCCGGTTCTTTAGAGCATGACCGTTCGACTCACACGATGTAAATAAGGCTGAAGGCGGGCGTATTGACGCTCTGGTTTTTTCGCCTTTAGCCTGTATTTTTTGACAGAAAATTCCCCATGTTAATAGATTCTCATTGCCACCTGGATCGCATCGATCTTGCCCCCTATCAAAATGATTTTGCCTGTTTTATGCATGAAGTGGAAAACAGTCATATCGAACACCTGTTGTGCATTGCGATAGATTTGGAAGCCTATCCGGCTATGCGGGCTTTGGTTGCGCCTTATCCGCAAATATCCTTAACCGTGGGGGTGCATCCCAATGTTCAGGAGGGTCAAGATCCCAGCGTCGAAGAACTGATCGCTTTAGGGCAGGGTGACAAAGTCATCGGCATCGGCGAGACCGGCTTGGACTATTTTCGCAGCACTGGTGATTTAAGTTGGCAACAGCAACGTTTCAGAAATCATATTCATGCCGCCAAAACCTTGAAAAAACCGCTGATTATCCATACCCGAGAAGCAAAATACGATACGCTGCGTCTGCTGGAAGAAGAGGGAGCCAGCGAAGTTGGGGGAATTATTCACTGTTTTACCGAAGACTGGGAATTTGCCAAGCAAGCTTTGGATTTGAATTTTTATATTTCCTTCTCCGGCATCGTCACTTTTAACAGCGCCAAGGAAATTCAGGAAGTCGCCAAAAAAGTACCCGCCGACCGCTTCCTTATCGAAACTGATTCGCCTTATCTGGCGCCGGTGCCCTTTCGAGGCAGACCCAATTACCCGCTCTACGTGCGCTATGTTGCCGAACAGCTGGCGCAGTTGCGCGGCACGACTTTCAATAAAATTGCCGAGACATCGACTGAGAATTTTTATAGTTTATTCAAGTTCTCAGGGCGTTAAATGAAGGTGTTCGTGCAGTGGGTGCCGGAAACGACGGCTTTCGCCGTCACTTAAACTAGCTTATTCCGGCCTACATGGCTAATCGCTGTTGCTAAGATTGTTGTTACGCTGGATCAAGTGAACGATAAAAAGCGCTTACAGCTCATCGCATATATGGCGGCCGGATTTTCCCTGCTCGTCATTCTGGGCTACTGTCGCTATCTTTGGCATCATGTTTTTCATTCCTTCCCCGCACTTTTTCATTGCCTGCATGGCTTTGTTGCCTGATGCTTCTTTGCCGAAGGCTATTGCCAGCTGTATGGCCTCGTCCCGTTTGCCGCCGGAACATAGCGCCTGAGTTTCGATTTGTATTTGTTTTGCGCGTTGTTCAAAGGCTTGCATTTCAGCTTGATCGATATCTTGCATGCAGGTCTGCATGCCCTGTGCCTGCTGCATCATTTGCTGCATTTGTTCCTCGCTCATACCGCCTATATTTTCGGCAAAAACAGACAGTGGCAACAGCAAAATAAATAAAACGAATATTTGTTTCATAACCATTACTCCAAAAAATAGATTTAATATAAATTTATAGATGTCTCGTAGGTCGAGTTAGCGTAGCGTAACCCGACATTTGCTCCGTGAAGGTATCGGTTACGGCGCGTAATGCGTTTCTATATAGCGCTGCACGATGTCCTGAAACTCTTCGGCGATACGCTCGCCTTTTAGGGTGACGGTTTTTTCGCCGTCTTCATAAACCGGCGCTACCGGGGTTTCGCCGGTGCCGGGCAGGCTGATGCCGATATTGGCGCTTTTGCTCTCCCCCGGCCCATTGACCACGCAACCCATGACCGCCACTTCCATGGTCTCAACACCCGGATACTGGGTACGCCATACCGGCATTTGGTCGCGTAAATAGCCTTGAATGTCCATCGCCAATTTCTGGAAATAATCGCTGGTGGTGCGACCGCAACCGGGGCAGGAGATAACCATCGGGGTGAATGACCGAAACCCCATGGTTTGCAGGATTTCCTGGCCGACTATGACTTCCTGGGTTCTGGATGTGCCGGGTTCAGGGGTCAGGGAAATGCGTATGGTGTCGCCGATGCCTTGCTGCATTAACACCGACAAAGCGGCGGACGAAGACACTATGCCTTTGGAACCTATGCCAGCTTCGGTAAGTCCCAAATGCAGCGCATAATCGCAGCGGCTGGACAGATCCTGATAGATATTGATCAGTTCCTGCACATTGCTGATCTTGCAGGACAGGATAATTTTGTTTTTGCTCAAGCCCAGTTCTTCGGCTTTAGCGGCGCTTTCCAGCGCAGATAATACGATCGCTTTGCGGGTGACGGCAGCCAAAGGTTCAGGCGTTTTCAGCTCCCTGTTTTCATCCAGTAAGCGTGTTAACACCGCTTGATCCAAACTGCCGCCGTTGACGCCGATGCGCACCGGTTTGTTATATTGACAGGCAAATTCGATCATCTGCTGAAATTGCGGGTCACGGCTTTTACCACGACCTACGTTGCCCGGATTAATTCGGTATTTATCCAATGCCTGGGCGCAATCAGGGTATTTTTCCAGCAGTTTATGGCCGTTAAAATGAAAGTCGCCGATAATGGGAGTTGAGCAGCCTTTTTGATCCAGGCGATTGCGGATTTCGGCAACAGCTTTGGCCGCTTCCTCGGTATTGACGGTGATGCGAACCAGTTCCGAACCTGCGGCGGCGAGTTCGATGATTTGGTTAACGGTTGCCAGAACATTGACAGTATCGGTATTGGTCATAGACTGAACGACGATAGGCGCGCCGCCGCCGACTTTGACATCGCCGATTAAAACTTGATGGGTGATTTTTCTTAGGCTGATAGACATATGTAAAATCTTTTTGGAAAAGGTTACAGTTAACGGGAAGAATGTTGTTAAATTATACGCCTATACAGGCCATTGAGTAGAGTTTAGTGTGAGGATAAATTATTTTTCCGATATACATTTGGAGTTTGGATTGCTGGAAGCTCCGGATAATGATGCCGACATTATTGTCGCCGCCGGCGATATCGGTGTCAGTACGCAAGGCCTGGATTGGCTGAAAACCTTGAGTAAACCGGTTATTTACATTGCCGGAAATCATGAGTTTTACTCCCATGAATATCAGAAAACTCTAAAGTTGATCCGTAAGCAATGCAAAGGCAGCAATGTCAATTTTCTTGAGAACGACTGCTTGATATTTCAGGGTGTGCGTTTTTTAGGCTGCACACTTTGGGCCGATTTGTTTGTAGAAGGTGATAAAAAAGCCGCAGCTTTAGGCAAGACATTGAATGATTTCAGGCGAATTCAATTCGATCAAGACGCTTTTGATGCGGAGCAGTTTAGCCAAATGCATCATAAATCAAAGGCGTGGCTGGAACAGGAATTAGCTCAGTCTTTTTCAGGAAAAACCGTGGTGGTAACTCATCATGCGCCTTCCTTATGGAGCTGGAACGATTCAGCCCATGCGCTTAAGATGCTGGCTTATTGCAATGATTTGAAACCGGTGCTCCATGAGTACGAGGTTGCGGCCTGGTTTCATGGACATGTCCACAGTCCGGTGGATTATCGTATCGCGGGCGCCAGAATATTGTGCAACCCGAGGGGGTATTTCGGTACAAAATTAGTGCCCGGTTTTGATCAGAACAGGATAGTGGAGATTTAGGCTTAAGCTTACGCTTAAGCAGGCAGATCGCCGGTTCCTCATGATTTGGGTCGCTGTTGAGCGTCTTGATTTAAGTTCACTTGGTTCTTTGGCAACAGAGTTTCAAATAGTTAGTTGATAAGATTAAGCCTCGACTTCAATTTCACGCCGGAACCGTTTATCGTTAGATTTAGAAATGTCGCGCTGTCTAACAGTGATCAAGACTTACTGTTTATCTGCTTCGTTTCAACAAGGCGGTTTTCTTATACGGGGGCTGGCGACGGGAATAATCGCTCGGAACGCCCCGCCTCCTGGACTGCGCTAACGGACATCAGCTAAAGGAATCGTTACGCACGGCAAAATTGAAAAATCGGCGTTCATTCGTCGGCCGGATGAACGCCCTATTTTGAACAAGTAGAAAAACTAATGTAAGCAAAACGGCAATCGCCGCAATGGCCGACAGTCTCGCGCTAAAGGATTTAAGTTGAAGTCATCGCTTACCCTCTTCTGTGTTGGTTCCTAATTGCGTAATGTGGATTATCATCCCTAATGCGAGCCAAATGGCAAGCACAATTGATACAAATAACTGCACATTGGTTGGGTGTTGAGTAGCTTGAGTAGAAATCATCGGATACCTCCTTTCTGTGTAGGTTCTTAACCGCATGATGCGGATTAGGATGACTAACAGTTGAAAACTGGGTGTTTATATGGTTTATTTTGATAATAAAATATCAGCATTCGAGCTTGTTACACAATTCGTTTAAATGCTTATGTACAAACACCTAGCTAAATAGTCTAGCTCTTATAGTCAGTGACTGTGGGCGGTGTCAAAGTCTATGTAATTTGTATGTCAAGGTATAGTATAAAAAACACAGTAATGCCAATATCGTATCGACGAGGCGGTTTGATAAATTGCAGGTGGGCGTGGCGGCGTCGTTTTTGCCCAATGTTGCAAGGTCGCTGGTAATAGAGGTAGCGTCTATGTTGATTTTTCCGCTTATTGCTAATTGAATCGTTTCACCGAAGAAATCTTCAAGCGCGATAAGTCTTAGTAAAGCTCGATAAACAATAGCCGTAGTTTATGGATGAAGCGATAATTAGGTATAATAATTGTATTTTTTTCGGCAGTTTTGATGTCCCCCATCGATCTCATAAAACAACTTACCCAACAGCTAGCCCAATGTCAAAATCAGGACAGGTCGGTATTAAAGCGACAGTTAGACCGTTGTCGAAGCAAGAGTTCACCAGAAGAATTAAACGCGCTGGCTGCCCGTATTGAACGGTCGGTTGCCGCCAGAAACAAGCGCCTCGCCAGTATTCCCTCGCTTACATTCCCTGACTTGCCGGTCACCGGCAAAAAAGATGACATAGCCAA
>JAYTLW010000143.1:0-3144 GCA_043729025.1 Methylobacter sp. | reverse complement strand
ATCGAGCAGGCCACGCAAAAAGGCGATGCGATCTGCTCGGGGTTTGCAGGCCAACTACGTGGCAATACCCATGTGGTCGATATACGTCACCAAGGCCTGATGATCGGCATCGAACTCGACCGCCCCTGTTCTGAGCTGGTGCAAGCTGCGTTGCAACAGCACCTGTTAATTAATGTCACCCAAGAAACAACCATACGTTTGCTGCCGCCGTTAATTATTAATGACCAGCAAATCGCGCAACTGGTAGACACTTTATCGGCTCTTATTCATAAGCATACTGACACTCCCCATGAAGCCTAGACATTTCATCAGCCTGCTGGACTTATCCGGGGACGAATTTCGTCGCTTGATCGACAGGGCCATCTACCTTAAAAATAACCGCGATCCTGATTATCAGCCCTTAAAAGGCCAGGTATTGGCGATGATTTTTGAAAAATCATCGACGCGTACCCGCATCTCTTTCGAATCCGGTATGAGTCATTTCGGCGGCAGCGCATTATTTTTATCTCCCAGGGACACCCAACTGGGTCGCGGCGAACCCCTGCAAGACAGTGCCCGGGTTATCTCCAGCATGGTCGATTGCGTCATGCTCAGAACCGATAAGCACGAAACGGTGACCACCTTCGCGCAATATTCAAGCGTTCCGGTCATTAATGGCTTGACCGATTTGCAGCACCCCTGCCAGTTGCTGGCGGACATGCAGACCTATTTTGAACATCGCGGCGACATCCAAGGCAAAACCGTGACCTGGATCGGTGACGGCAATAATATGTGCCATTCCTATATCCATGCGGCGACGGTGCTGGATTTTAATCTGAACATCGCCAGCCCAGAAGCTTATCAGCCGTTAAAAAGCATAGTCGAAGCGGCAGGAGATCGTATCAGATTCTTTGATACGCCGCTGGCCGCTGCTCAAAACTCAGCATTGGTCGTTACCGATGTCTGGGCCAGCATGGGCCAGGAACAAGAACAAAAACAACGCGAAATAGCGTTTAAAAGTTATCAGGTCGATGCCAAGATTATGAAAGCCGCCCATAGCGATGCGCTGTTTATGCACTGTTTGCCCGCACACCGGGGCGAGGAAGTCAGCAGCGACGTGATAGACGGCGCTCAAAGCGTTATCTTCGATGAAGCTGAAAACCGCCTGCATGCACAAAAGGCGCTGTTGGAGTTTCTTCTGTGCAAAAAATCAGGTTAGAATTAAAACTTTGAAACGACCAACCATAGGGATTCAAGTGAAAAAAATACTCAGCTCGTTTTTTATCTTACTGGTAACTTTGGGTTCGGCACAGGCTGAAACTGTTTATGTTACAGACAATCTGAATTTATCGCTCAGGAGTGAAGAAAGCAACAACAGTAAAGTGGTTAAATTGCTCCCCACCGGCACTCCGCTTACGGTATTAGAGGAAAATAAAGAAACCGGGTTTGTTCACGTCCAAATGGAAAACGGCACAGAAGGCTATATCCCGATTCGAAATACCATGAAGGAGCCCTCCAGTCGCTCCCTACTGGAGGTTCTCAATAAAAACATGGCAGCATTGCAGTCTGAAAATGCCACTCTCAAGGCTGATCTGGCCACCACAAAAGAGTCGATCACGCCGGGTTCGACTCTCGAACAATCCTTGTCCAGAGAGCGGGATCAGTTAAGCAGGGAACTCAGCGAACTGAAAAGAACCGCTGCCAGCGCCGTGGAATTAAAAAACCAGCGCGATGAACTCCAAGAGCGCGTGGTTAATATTGAACGGGAATTGCAACAATTCAAACTTGAAAATCAGTCTCTACAAGACACCGCCAAACAGGACTGGTTTTTATACGGCGGCCTACTTGCTCTGGTCGGCGTTATTTTAGGGTTTATTTTACCTAGACTTAACTGGCGTCGCAGTCGTAGCAGCTGGGATTCGTATTAAATCAGGTGAAAGGTTCAAGGTTCAAGGTTTAAAAAGACTGCGTTCCTTGTACCATGCACCTTTTACCTTGAACCTTTTACCTTGAACCTAAATTATGAGCGATAAAAATCCCCGTCATTTCTCTTCTCTGGTCGTTGACGGCATGGAGCGCGCACCGAGCCGCGCCATGTTGCACGCCGTCGGTTTTAATAATGAAGACTTCAAAAAACCGCAAATAGGCATTGCGTCAACCTGGAGCATGGTCACGCCGTGCAACATGCATATCAACAAGTTGGCTGATGCGGCAGCCATTGGCGTTAACAATGCCGACGGCAAAGCCGTCATCTTTAACACCATCACCATTTCCGATGGCATTTCGATGGGCACCGAGGGCATGAAATATTCGCTGGTATCCCGCGAAGTGATTGCCGACTCGATTGAAACCGTGGTCGGTTGCCAGGGTTTTGACGGTATCGTCGCGATCGGCGGCTGCGATAAAAACATGCCGGGCTGCATGATGGCGATAGCTCGATTGAATCGCCCGGCTGTGTTTGTGTACGGCGGAACGATTATGCCCGGCTGTCACAAAGGTAAAAAACTCGATGTGGTTTCAGTGTTCGAAGCGGTCGGTGCCAGAGCCAACAACCAGATCGACGATGAGGAACTTGCCGCAATAGAAGCCAAAGCCATTCCGGGCGCGGGTTCCTGCGGTGGTATGTACACCGCCAACACCATGGCTTCAGCCATTGAAGCGCTGGGTATGAGCTTGCCGAACAGCTCAGCCCAAGCCGCAATTTCCGATGACAAGCGCCTGGATTGCGAACGCGCCGGGGCCGCCGTTTTGGAGCTGTTGAAAAAAGACATCAAGCCCCGAGACATCATGACCAAAGCCGCCTTCGAGAATGCGATCACCGTAGTGATAGCGCTAGGCGGCTCGACCAATGCGGTATTGCACATCCTGGCGATGGCCAATTCAACCGGCGTGGACATTACGCTCGATGATTTCACACGCATCGGCAAACGGGTGCCGATGCTCGCCGATTTAAAACCCAGCGGCCGTTATCTGATGACCGAATTGATCGAAATCGGCGGCATTCAGCCCTTGATGAAAATCCTGTTGGACAAAGGCTTGCTGCACGGCGATTGTTTAACCGTGACCGGCCTTACGCTGGCGGAAAACTTGGCCGATGTCAAAGCCTATCCCGAAGACCAGGATGTAATTCACTCGCTGGATAATCCGATCAAAAAAGACAGCCAT
>JAYTLW010000142.1:0-2635 GCA_043729025.1 Methylobacter sp. | reverse complement strand
CTGGCCCATTGGTTAATCGCCCGCAAACACACTTGGGAAAACCTGGAAAGCAAACTCAATCTCCGTAAATCAATCCGGGGACAAGAGCTTGCCGATGCCTGCGACCTGTTATCAAGTTATCGCGCCCTGTTGAGCGATCTTTCCCTGTCCCGCCGGGTTAACGGCGACACTTTGATTACCCGCTATCTGGAAAGCCTGTTTTTAAAAACCCACGAAGAACTCTACCGTCCTGCCAAAAATATGCGCTCCCGCATGGCTGACTTATACCATCTGGAAGTGCCGCAATTAATGCGCGGTATGACCAGCGCATTCATCAACGCTTTCCTGCTGTTCATTACGAGCATTGCCACCGGATGGTTGCTGGTTAGCGCCTTTCCCGAACTGGTTAGCCTGTTTGCGTCGCCGAAAATGATTGAGCAAGTCCAGGGCGGCCAGTTGTGGACCGATGGCTTGCTTAACGTGACGCCATCGTCTTTATTATCCGTAGGCATTGCTGCCAACAACATCGCCGTAACCCTGTTCGCCTTTGCTTTGGGGGCGTTCTACGGTGTCGGCACGCTTTACATTATCGGCACTAACGGCTTAATGCTGGGAGGTATTTTTGCCTTTACCGCCAATTATGGCCTGGACGGACGCCTGTTTGCCTTTATTATCGGCCATGGCCCGGTTGAACTAAGCGTCATCCTGATTGCAGGCGCAATGGGTCTGCAACTCGGCGAAGCGCTGATTCGCCCCGGCCAGCGCAATCGCCTACAGGCTTTTCAAGAAACCAGCGTAAACACCGGAAAAATTCTGCTTGCGGCAACCCCGTTTTTGATCTTTGTCGGCCTGATCGAAGGCTTTATCTCCCCCGACCCGAGTTTCGGCTTACTTGAACGCACGGTAGTCGGGGTCTGTAGCGGTACGATTTTCTGGTTAATCATGTTGTTTGGTTTACCGTGGGTGTCGCGTAAGTAATCCCGTAATGTTAATCAACGTGGATACACAAGCCTACTGAAGTAGGACACGCGTAATCTCATGCAAGGTAAACAAATTTTGTGTAAAGTACGCTTAACGTAAATTGCAACAGTCAACCAAAAAAGGCAAGAAAATGAACGCAGTCGAGTTTCAAGCGACCGTCCATAACGGCGTGATTACTTTACCCGGCAATCAACGATCATGGAATGGTAAAAAAATTAAAGTTATCTTGTTAGATGAAGCCAGCCCTGACGCAACAGAAACATCAGCCAATGAATTGTCATCTGAAGCTGATTTTTTCAACTATGCGGGCATTTGGGGAAATCGTGACATCAATCAGAAGTCCATACGTGCTAAGGCATGGCGGGATAATAATCGATGATGCTTTGCGATACCAATATTCTGATTGAATTCTACAAAGCCAATCCGGCTGTCATACAAACCTTGCAGGATATAGGTTCGGCCAACATTGCCGTCAGTGTTATCACCAAGGCAGAGTTATTCTACGGCGCAAGGGACAAGCTGGTGCAATAGCGGTAAGGTAATACGCCGAATGATCAAAGGCCAACATGCGGCGCAATATGACTATCGCCTATTGTGCCCTATGGATTGCGCCTTACCGCGTTACCTCAGCCCGCAACCGCACAGGGATGTGCGGAATACTGCACACTGTAAAAGGCGCAAAGCACACTTGTTTAAACCGTAGCAGCGCGGAGGTGAGAGAATAAACGCGTAGCACACTTACAAGTGTGGTTTCGATGATTTTGGTGGATTCCTAATATCAATAATTTCTGTTATAGTTCAAATTAGTGTATTTATAATTTTTAGGGAAATACTATGTCCATCGTAGTAGCACAACCTAGCATCAAAGTCATTGGTGCTAATGGGCAAATATCATTAGGTAAGCAATATGCCGGTCGGCAAGTTTTGGTCGAAGAACAAGAAGCAGGGGTTTGGTTGATCCGCACAGCTACCGTCATTCCTGATAATGAACGCTGGCTGCAACAACCTAAAACGGCTGCGGATTTGCAGCAAGCGTTGACTTGAGCGCAAGAGCATCCCGCCAACGATGCTAATGTGGAAACCGTATTAGAAAAACTCGATGCAGGCGAGTGAGGCGGAAGCATCAGGTCGGGTGCGGGTGCGCCTGGACTTAAACAACCCCGTATTTCAAGAAAACCTGTTTACGCTGCAAAAGACTGAACGCCATGCCGCTTTGGATACCTTAAACAAATTGCGGCAAATGACCTGACAGCAGGTTTATCGTGATAATGGCTTAAAGTGGGAAAAAATCGTCAGCGTTAAACCGCCTAAGGGTATTGATTCACTGTATTCGCTCAGGATTACGCAATCTCGCCGCGCAACCGTCTATCGCGACGGCGATTATATGCGCTTGCTGACCCTTGCCGCTGATCACGATAGTGCTTATGGTAAGAAATGAAATGATCTTAGGTCAAGGTAAATTGTAGATGAGTGGTTTCGTTTATGGTGGTTCGCTAAAGAGACTATGAAAGAATTCAAAATACTGGCAACTTGCGCAATAGCCGCTTCCGATATTTTTTGAAAAAATGGTCGGCATTTTACGTTTTTATCCCGATGAGTTAGCCACTTCCCCAGTTGAATACTGGTTTAGCAGCTAACTGCTCGCCATCACCCTCCCTTTTATGCAAAGCCAAGG
>JAYTLW010000141.1:0-4545 GCA_043729025.1 Methylobacter sp. | reverse complement strand
AGCAAGTCGGCGAATAATTTGGATTTGATCGTCAGTCAAACGCATGATTTTTGCATACAGTTGGGATCATTTTTATGACTGGCTACGCCTTAATTCGTGTCTGAATTTCGAGAGCAATCATACCATATCCAATGGCTCTTTTGGCCTGATGGCCGGTTGTAGCTTAGAGTGAAAGTTACAAATATCTGCTTTTTAAGGTTGAAGCCCTTCTTTCAACAAGCGCTGCAAATATTGCCCGTAGCCGTTTTTAGCCAGCGGCTGCGCCAGCTTTTCCAACTGTTCGGCGTTAATAAAGCCTTTGCGGTAGGCGATTTCTTCCGGGCAAGCTACTTTCAAGCCTTGGCGATGTTCGATGGTCTGGATGAAATTGCTGGCGTCGATCAGGCTCTCGTGGGTGCCGGTATCGAGCCAGGCGTAGCCTCGGCCCATGATTTCGACGCTGAGCTGATCGCGCTCAAGGTAAATGCGGTTCAGGTCGGTGATTTCCAGCTCGCCCCGAACAGAGGGTTTGAGCTTGGCGGCGATGCCTGTAACTTGGTTATCGTAGAAATACAAGCCGGTGACCGCATAGTTGCTCTTGGGGATTGCAGGCTTTTCTTCCAGACTGGTGGCGCGGCCTTGCGCGTCGAAAGCTACCACGCCGTAACGCTCGGGATCCTGCACATGATAGGCGAAGACTGTTGCGCCTTGATTGCGCAACATGGCTTGTTCAAGCTGGGTTTGCAGGTCGTGACCATAGAAGATGTTGTCGCCCAGCACCAAGGCGCTGGGGGCGTCGCCTATGAAGTCTTTGCCGATGATAAAGGCTTGGGCAAGGCCGTCCGGGCTGGGCTGAACGGCGTATTGCAGGTTCAGTCCCCAATTGCTGCCGTCACCGAGCAGTTGCTCAAAACGCGGCGTATCTTCCGGTGTGGAGATGATCAATATGTCGCGCATGCCCGCCAGCATCAGGGTGCTCAGCGGATAATAAATCATCGGCTTGTCGTAGATGGGCAGCAGTTGCTTGGAAACTACTTTAGTCACCGGGTAAAGCCGGGTGCCGGAGCCTCCGGCGAGGATGATGCCTTTGCGCTTGGTCATGGTTGTTTTCCTTGAATTTAAGAGCATGCCTTAATAACAAGCTTAAATGATTATGTCAGTGAATCCCAAAGATTCGGCTTCGTTTTCTAGCGCCCTGACAATATTCAGCAACATGTCTGTTGCTTCGTTTGCGGATAGCAATGCCTGTAGAAACAACTGAGTATCGGTCATATATTCATGCACCAATAGATTCCTCAGTTTTCTGACGCCGGTAAAAGTCTCCGCATAAGCCAGCACATCCAGCATGGATTTAGGTCTTTCGCCTAGCAGATTTGCAAATACAGGTATTAGCTTTTCACCCAGAAAATCTTGCAATCTGCCGAAGCGACTGACGAATGCGTCAATTTTCTCGGCTTTTTCCTCATCGGAACCCAAGCTATCAACCCAGTTCAAATCAATGGCTTGCGAAAACAATGTGTTCTGGCTATAAGCCAAATGGGCCGCCTCTTTGCGTGCGACAGCCAATGACAACAGCGCATTTTCAACATATTCCTTCAAATAGCGAGCAGTCATAAGCATACACCGGTACGACGGGCTATCTCAAAAATGGGCGCCGGTGGCGTATTGGCATCTTTGACGATCACATCGATTTTTCGATCGCCCAATGCCATAATTAAGGCGCCGTAAAGCTGACAAATTAATTTTCCTCTATCGGGCAGCGACGCTTCTGTTTCAAAAAATAAGTCTATATCTCCACCCTGACCGGCATCCATCGCTCGCGACCCAAAAAACCTGACAATTACCTTTTCCCCCATTAGCCTATGGGCAACTTCACGTATGGCGATGATTTGTTCCTGAGTTAAACGCATGCTTATTTTCCGAGAATTTCAGTCAGCATGCGCTCGACCCCCACTTGCCAGCCCGGCAAGCGCAGATCGAAAGCGGTTTTTAGTTTATCCGTGCTCAAACGTGAATTCAATGGCCTCTGTGCGGCTGTTGGATAATCGCAGGTGACTATTGCCTTCACTGCCTGCTGAGCAGTTTTAAGCGCTACGCCGTTTTGTCGGGCAAAATCGAGCAAATGCAGCGCATAGTCGTACCAGCTGGTCTCGCCCCCTGCCGTCAGATGATACAGGCCGCTAAGTTCAGGCTGCCGAATAGCCGTACGAATGGCGTGGGCGGTGACGTCCGCCAGCAGATCGGCGCCGGTGGGCGCGCCTATCTGGTCATTAATCACGTTTAAACTATCACGCTCTCCCGCCAGCTTCAGCATGGTTTTGGCGAAGTTGCCGCCACGCGCCGCATAAACCCAGCTGGTGCGAAAAATAAGGTGTCGGCAGCCCGTGGCGAGGATAGCGGCCTCGCCTTCCAGTTTGGTTTTGCCGTAGATGCTCAACGGGCCGGTAGAATCGGTTTCCAGCCACGGCCTGTCACCGCTACCGTCAAACACGTAGTCGGTGGAATAATGTATCAGCCAAGCGCCGCTACGCTTGGCTTCTTGCGCTAAAACTCCGGGAGTTTGTGCGTTGATAATGCGGGCCAGTTCTATCTCGCTCTCGGCTTTATCGACGGAGGTATAGGCTGCGGCATTGACGATGATGTCCGGTTCGACCTTTCGTACCGTTTGGGCAATGCCTTCCGGCTTGGTGAAGTCGCCGCACAGATCCTGGCTGCCAGTACCCAGCGCCACCAGCTCGCCCAAGGGCGCAAGACTGCGTTGCAATTCCCAGCCGGCTTGACCGCCTTTGCCGAAGAGAAGGATTTTCAAATCTAATTATCCCCGCAGGCGGCTAGGTCGCGCAAAACCGTTCCGTGGGAGCGACGCCCACGTCGCGATTTGAGCGTTCGACGCCCACGAGCGAAAGATACAAATTTTGCGATTTGAGAGCTTGTTTTAGTCGCGACGTGGGCGTCGCTCCCACAACCCGAAAGCCGCATAATCATTATCCGGCGCGCCCGGAGTAATTCTTTTCCACCCAATCGCGATAGCTCCCGGATTGAACGTTGGACACCCAGCTTTGGTTATCCAGATACCATTGGATGGTTTTGCGTATGCCGGTATCGAAGGTTTCGGCCGGTTTCCAGCCGAGTTCCCGCTCTATCTTGCTCGCGTCTATGGCATAGCGGCGATCATGACCGGGGCGATCGGTAACCGTGGCAATTTGTTCGCGATAGCTGTTACCGTCGGCTCGGGCGCGCAGCTCGTCGAGTATGTCGCAAACTCTGTGGACGATGTCGATATTGGGTTTTTCGTTCCAGCCGCCGATGTTGTAAACCTCGCCGACTCTGCCCGCCTCCAGTACCCGGCGTATCGCGCAGCAATGGTCTTTGACGTAGAGCCAGTCGCGGATTTGCTGGCCGTCGCCGTATACCGGCAGAGGCTTGCCCGCGAGCGCATTGACGATCATCAGCGGGATGAGCTTTTCCGGGAAGTGATACGGGCCGTAGTTGTTGGAGCAGTTGGTGGTGAGCACCGGCAAACCATAGGTATGGTGATAGGCGCGCACCAGATGGTCGCTGGCGGCTTTACTCGCCGAATAAGGGCTGTTGGGCTCGTATTGATGGGTTTCGGTAAAGGCCGGCTCGTCTTTAGCGAGCGAACCGTAAACTTCATCGGTGGACACATGCAGAAAACGAAACTTTTCCTGGTCTACGCCCTCCAAATTGCCCCAATAGGCGCGCACCGCTTCCAATAAATGAAAGGTGCCGACGATGTTGGTCTGGATGAAGGCTTCCGGGCCGTGGATGGAGCGATCCACATGACTTTCGGCGGCGAAATTGATGATGGCGCGGGGCTTGTGCTCGGCGAGCAAACCGCTCAACAGCGCAGCATCGCCGATGTCGCCTACTACGAAAAGATGCCGCTTATCCCCGGCCAATGAGGCAAGGTTCTCGCGGTTGCCTGCGTAAGTGAGTATGTCGAGGTTGATAACCGCTTCGTCTTCTTGCGCCAACCAGTCCAACACAAAATTTGCGCCGATAAACCCGGCGCCGCCTGTTACTAAAATCATTCAATACGCCTGAAATATCTGTTTTCTCCGCACTATTACTTGCCGAGGGCGCATTTGCGCTTTTTTATGGAAACACTAGGAGCCTGTTGCTAATCAGATACGCTGCCTGTTGGCGGGCGTTAACGTTAACACACGGCCTACTTTAAAGGCGGTCATTCTAACTTACGTGAGGAAGGCGGGGCAAGTAAGTTATATTTACGAATCAGGGCAACCGCGTTTAAAAGCACTTGAAAATAGAATCAGCTAAGTTATTAAGGAATGTGCATGAAATAAGTTGAGCATTTGTAGGGGCGAATTCATTCGCCCAGGGCGGATAAATCCGCCCCTACCCGCTGGCTGACCCATGTTTCATTGGTGATATTATTTCATGCACGTTCCTAAGCCAGCTCTTTTTTTCGTAATCTGCGGACAGATATAATGCTAATGGACGCTCCTCGGTGGACTCATGAAAAAGGGCATGGCCGATAGATTAGATTACCGGCTACCAATGCCCCGTGTTTTCCATAGCAAGCCA
>JAYTLW010000140.1:0-5552 GCA_043729025.1 Methylobacter sp. | reverse complement strand
AATCTAAAACTCGGTGGCGATATTAAAATGCACACCCGGCTCGCCGCTGCGCACCGGCGCCAGCGAGACAAACGGAATACCGACATCGAACGCACCGCTAAGCTGCTTCCATAACTTGAAATGCAAGCCGACGCCGCCGCTGCTCAGCGTGTTGCCATTGACATTGCCCGGCAGGGGGTTTTGTATCCAGCCCCGACCGGCATCGATAAATGCCAGCAGTTTCAGGCTATCGAGATAATCCCAGTCCTCAGGCCCCAGATGGGGCGAATGCAGCTCCAGCGAAGCGAACACCCCGTCATCGGCCAGGGCCTGGGTTTCAAAATAGCCGCGCACGCTTTGCGCGCCGCCCAGCGAGAACTGCTCATTACTGATCAACGGCGAATCGGCCAACTGTCCTGAAAAGTGACTGCTCAGCTCCATGCCCAACGGCAACTCATGCTGAAACTTCAGATCGCCGCTGAGGTACATAAAATTAGACTTGGCAAGGAAGCGCTTGTTCTCAAACTGCGCCTGATCGTTACCGAGGCCGCGCACCGAAAAATGCAGCCCCAGATCAAAACTGGTCATCGACGCCTTGCCGCGCAGACTGCCGCTGTATTGCGCCAAAAACGGCGTGTAAGCGATAGGCGTCTTGATGCTGTCGGAGCCGATGAGATTTAAATCTTCCTGAAAATCTTTGTAATCGACGCCCAGCGTTGCGCTGTGGTAATAACTGCCCAGCTCTGTCAAGGGCTTGACCAGTCTGGCCCCGTAAATATCCCCGATACCGATGACCGACAAGGCCCCGGCACTGGCGATCTGCGCACTCGACGAGGAATGCACCGCATACACCGCGAGCCGCGCATCGCTGTTAAATAATGGCATCGCATAGGTTCCGGCCCAGACATCGACTTCATCACTATTCTCCGGCGACACCTGATACATCAACGAAGCGCTGTGCATGGCCTGCCACAGATTGTCATAGCGCAAGGATGTCACCAGGCGCAGCCGCGAAGTGCTGGAGGTGTTGCGGCCGTTGAGTTCCAGCCTGCCGTGCAATGGCAGTTCGTCTTTCACTTTTAAGTCCACTTCCAGCGTTCCCGGCGTTTCCCCGGCGCGCAGTACCGGCTGAATTTTCCGATCGGCGCTTTCCCCGCCCAATGCCGCCAATTGCTGCTGCATTTTCGGAAAGTTAGGTACCTTGCCTTCCGCCAGTTCCGGCACCCCGGCCTTGATTTTACCCAGCGAGAAATAACGCGAATCCTTCACCCTTAAGCGCGACACCTTGCCTTCCACCACCTGCAGATAAACGATGCCGTTTTTGACGTCCTGCTCGGGAATATCCACGGTCACCGTTTGATAGCCCTGCGTGCGGTACAGTTCTTCAAGCGCCGCACGCGCCATTTCGACGTTGTCGACGCTTTTCTTCAGCCCCAAAAAGGGATAAATAGTACGCTCCAACTGCTTTTTTTCGATCAGGTTATTGCCCTTCACGCGCAATTCCAGCAAATCGAAGGTCGCGGGCTGCTGGGGCGGATTTTGCGGCTCAATTTCAGCTGCCTGCTGCGCTTCTTCTTGTGCGACTGCGTCAAATCCGGCCTGAGCCAGGGCAAAACCGCCACAGACCGCCCAGACTAAGGCGCGGCTTCGTTTATTCCAGTTTAAATGCATTGCGTATCGGCTCGGACTAATCTGCGCTTTCCCCTTGAAAGCGTCTCAACGTTCATTATATGAAATCAAGGTTAAGGTTTTGTGACAGGACAAGGGTGTAAGCTAATAAGCACACAGGCGTTTTCCCTGTCATAAAAAACCGTCATTATCCAATGCTCAACCTTAGTCAAACAGTTGTCGGGTTACGTTTCACTAACCCGACCTACATTAATCAAATCAATGCCAAACCCGTTTTCTTGCCAAACCGAGCAAGCCTGCCCCGAACATCCAGGCAGTGGCAGGCAAGGGCACCGCCGTAATTAATGAAGTTTTACCCGGACTGCCGATGTCCCCACTCATTGATGTGTAAGCGCCGTCAGTATTGCCGACTACAGACAAATGCCACAGCGATGCGTTGTTCGTTCCCAACACGGCGAGGCTATTAGGAACACCGCTAGTCCCTTTAGTACGTGGGCCTTTAAGTTTGCCCGCGCCTTGATCGTTATAGGTAAGACGATCAACCAAGGCATTGCTATTGTTATAAAGGTTGATCTCGTCGGAGCGTGCGAGATTTTGCGTATTGCCGCCGATAACCTTAACGCTGGATGCTAAATTCCATTCGGTGCGAAACAACACGGCTGAAAGCTCGGTTAATATGACCGACTCGCCCGCCGCCACCAGGCCGAAACCGGATAATTTTTTCGAGCCGGGCGCCCTGCTGTTATCGTCAAAACTCCAGCCGGTAAAATCGACGGCTGTAGCGCCGAAGTTAGTAAATTCGACGAATTCTCCGCCGGTGTCGTCAGCGTTATACATCCATTCGGTAATCTTGATGCCGGTAAGCG
This sequence comes from Methylobacter sp., assembly GCA_043729025.1. GTDB lineage: Bacteria > Pseudomonadota > Gammaproteobacteria > Methylococcales > Methylomonadaceae > Methylobacter_A. The sequence continues at coordinate 3,078 of JAYTLW010000140.1, read as the reverse complement.
AGGCTTCTGCGGTATTGATAAGCCCGCTCAGCATGACGCCAACAACCAACAGCTTAACTAGGTTTTTATTTTTCACTTCAAACTCCCAAGTAAGGTTAAACCACCACGCGCCCGCTTTCTTGTTGACCCCACCAAAGCTATCAAGCCCGATCCGAACAACCACACCGCCGCCGGGACAGGAATTCCCGCTGGCGGAATATGACCGTTAATCGCAGCGACGTCGCCCGCATGAACCGCCCAGGCATGAAATTCGCTGTTCTCGTTGTAAAGATTCTGATAACCACCAAGAACGCCGCCGCCGTAGACAAAACCCCAGCCCAGCTTCATGAAGCCAATATCCTGCTCGTCTTTCATCCAGTACACCGAGGGTTGCAGGTTTTTGAACAAGTCATAGTTGCTGCTGTGAATAAGCGCCAAATCGGCTTCGGCATGGCCGCCCAGCTCGCTATAAAACTGATGCGCCAGCTCGCTGTTGGCGCAGTTTGCACCGATGCAGGCAGGGCCATCGTTCAGCTGCGGCAAACGCCAGCCGCTTAATCCGTCCACGGTTAATTGCCCGGCCCAGGCATTGGCCGCAGCCCATGAAAACCTGCCATCGCCATCGAAATTAGTTGTTTTTGCAAAATTGGCATCCTGCAACCAGGTGAGGTTTTTGTTGTCGTCGTAGATCATCCCGTTGCCGTGATCGGTCAACGAGGCCTGCGAGGCTACGGCCCACAAGCTAAGTCCCGCAATGACTAGAAAATTAATGTGCCGCTTCATATCAGTGACCCCAATATTTAAAAAAAAGTTTATCTGAGCAAGCCCAAGTAAACCCGACTCGCTTTCCATCGACAAAAAGCCGGGGCAAAATACCCGCCTTTTACCAACGCAAAAAAACCAGCCGTCCTAAAACGGCTGGTTTTGCTTAAATTTTGAGTCGTCCTTAACTCAAGCCTGGATTGCCCAGGCCAAGCTTTCCTTACAAACCGGTGTCGCCTGAAACAGCGCCCGAAACAGCAGTCGTACCATTGTTATAAATGGTAGGCACGCGGCAGTTATTAACCGATGCAGAAGTAGTTGCATGGCTGTAAGGATTAACCGGTCTGGTGCTTAGGAAAGCGCCGTTTGGCTGGATGTCATAGTTGGTTGGAACCGCCAGATAAGCGCCTTTGTTGACGGCTACAGGAATAAAGGTATGCGAGAAACCGCTGTTCAAGGCCGCCATCACTTCAGGCGCGCCTGAAGATTTGATAACCGCATTGGTCAAGGCTTTCAGCGCAGTGTTTTCAGCTGCAAGAGTTGAAAAGACATGAGTATTGCTGTATTGGAAAGTATTTTCAGCCCAATCGCGGTACTTGCCTTTTACCACATTACTCAAAGTAGGCGCGACACCGTCCAGTTTAACGAAGCGGTATTTAAAGCCGACCGCAGCCGTTGATTTTTCCAGGGACTGGATACCCACCGCCCAACGCACGCCGTAAGTGTTGTTGAACGAATTGACCGCATTGGTGCCGTCTTGCAATTCATTCAGACACTGGTCAACATTGCCCGAAGCATTGTTCTCGTGAACCATCGCCAAGCCGTCGCCTTCGCCGGCGCCTTGTAGGACTGCATCGGATGCTGGCGGAGTACCGGAAGAAGCAGCAGTACAGGGATCGCCCAGGAATTTGATATTAGATTGCGCCTGAGTGCCTGAACCGTTTTCACGGCGGCAAGTATGCAAATAAACCGAACCCGGCAAATAAGCGGTGGCGCCGTTTGCAGGCGTATTCACCCAGTCGTACAAACCGGTGTTGCCGACGACTTTAAACTGGTTCCAGTCGATGATAGCACCAGAATGGATTGAAGCGACTTGAGCAGAACTCAAACTCGGCATACAGGCTTCAGTTTCATCGCCAAGAGCACAGGTGCTAGGCACTTGGCCGGTGACTTTTTCAGCCGCTTGCAAGGCAAAATACAAGTTTTTGGTGACCGGAACGCCGAACATCAGCGCGGAAGCGCTTTTCACGGTCAGTTTTGCGACATCGGCAGAAGTCACGTTGGCAAAAGGCGCATTGGTATCTGGATTAATCGGCGCATTGTTACCTTTGAACTGGGCAGGGTCGACGTCAGAGATGCCAAAATCAGGCGTATGCGTAATAAAAGTCGCTGCATTAAGCGGATCGTAAGCGCATTGAATCTTGCCTAAAGTAAGGCCAGCCACAGCCGGAGTCACTGTGGTGCAAGCCGATGTGATTTTTAAAAACTCGATCGTGGAAGCTGCAATATTGCCGTTAGCTTCGGCGACGATTGGGCTGACGCCAAAGGCTGAGCCGCCGGCGCTGCGCTTGTAAACCAGGATATTGGCTTTATTGCTGGGCAAAGACGGGTTAGTCGTCGCTCTTTCGCACAAATAAGCATACTGCGAAGTTGCGGCAGGATCCTGGAACTTGTACAGTTTTTTGGTGGTGTCGCAGATTCTATCGACCGCAGGCACTGACGAATTAGTCATCACGCCTTCGATAAATTTTTCCGCAGCCGATGCGCCGGACAAATATAAAATATTGGTATCGGCCGGAGTGATGACAGGAATGCCGTTGGCGTCGACATTAATGACCGCCTGGGCGCCCATTGAAGTTAAGGCCGCCGCAATGGCCGCGCCTAAGACTAATTTTTTCATGGTTTTGCTCTCTTTTAGTTTAAAAAAATAATGCCGGACCGGCATGCCGGTCCGGCTGAAGGCTTATGCCGCCATTGATTTACGACGGTTTAAACGCAACACGCCCATCAAGCCGGCGCCGAACATCCATACCGCAGCAGGCAGCGGCACAGCAGAAACCTTATAAGTCAAAGTGCTGCCACTCAGGTTCCAGACTTGAGCCGCCGCCGCTACCGAAGTACCGCCGTTATAATAATAAAACTTGCCCGCTGTACCGTAAGCAATATCGGCGCCGGCATCACTTTTAGTTCCGCTAAGATCAGAGAATTGATTTGGCAGATTATGCTGTCCAGTTTCTGGAGTATCGGAATCTAAAACGATAGAGCTCAGGTTTAAGCTAGTAGGGTCTGAAGCTGGGTTGCCGTTGTCAGCCAATGCTGCTGTATTAACAATATTAG
>JAYTLW010000139.1:0-8091 GCA_043729025.1 Methylobacter sp. | reverse complement strand
CTGGTGTTTCGGGTGATCGAGCGGGAGTTTAAGTTCAGTGATGCGCAACATAATGGTTTCCGATAGGTTCTTGTTACAGAACCGATTGTTTTGCTGGTGGTAGTGTAATACTATATTTTACCTTAGTTATTAACGGCACAGTGCGTTTGTGCATTGTTGTTGGAAGGGGGGATTACCCATGGAATTCGGAAAATTATTGGCGGTGATAGGCGTTGTTTTGGTGATAATCGGGCTGGTTATTAGTTATGCGCCTTGGTTGATCAGCTGGTTTGGCAAATTGCCCGGTGATATACGTAGTGGAGATGAACACCGGTTTGTGTTTATCCCGATTAGCTCTATGCTGGTTGTCAGCATCATTTTAACGCTGATTGTTAACCTGTTTTTTCGAAAATAGTAAATTACCTGCTAATATTGTTACAATCTATTTGTCGGAATTATTAAATTCTTGTAAAATGAATAGGTTAGGTATTGCAATGCTCATAATTTAAGCAAAAGTTGGAACGAGAATGGAAATATCACAAGAATTGCTACAGAAGAAGATTCTGATTGTCGATGATGCAGCCTCAATGCGGACACTCACCAAAGCTATTCTGCGAGAGGCCGGATTCACTCACGTTTTTGATGCACCGGGCGGAGAGGAGGCACTACTCATGATGAGAAAGGTAAAGATTAATATCGTGGTATGTGACTGGAACATGCCGGGCATGAGCGGGCTTGATTTGTTTAAGGCAGTAAAAACAGATGCCAAATTAGAAACTCCACCCTGGATCATGCTGACCTCTTCGTCTGAAGGCGACAAGGTAAAGGAAGCCATTATGGCAGGTATAACATCCTATATTGTAAAACCCTTTAAGCCGGATAATTTGATCAAACAAGTGGTAGGCAAGCTGACTTAAAGCTTCCGCTCCTCGGCAACTGCTCCTGCGTTGCTCTACCTCCTGCATCCATGCAGTCGTGCTCACGCCCCTTACCTACATCCCTATAGGCAATGCGTTAAAACCGGTTGACAAAAAAAATAAAGGCCCCCTTCGTAACGGTAGATTGCGGATGAGGCCTTTTTATGGCTGATTGATTTCTATGTCTGGCTTAACGGTAGGTACGCGTCTTTTGCCGACATTTTTCTTGTCCCGGTCGCGTATTTTGACTTTTTCGACGGCAACTTTTTTAGGTTCCATTTTATTTTTGCCGCCTGTTGCCTTACCGGACGCTTTGAGTTTCTTAGGGCCTTTATACTTGCCCTCCAACTCTTTGATATTGCGGTGTTTGAATTTCTGTTTCAAAAAACGCTCAATGCCGGACATTAAATTCCATTCGGTGTGTTTTACCAGGGCAATGGTCAGGCCGAGCTCATCGACCCGGCCTGTTCGGCCTATACGGTGTATATAATTTATACCGTTTCTCGGCACATCAAAATTGATGACCAAGTTGATACCCTTGATGTCCAGGCCACGGGCGGCAAGGTCGGTAGCCAGCATGATGTTGACTTCGCCGGCACGGAATAATTCCATCATCCGGTTGCGATCTTTCTGATCCATATCGCCATGCAGTACGCCGACTCTGAGTTTTTGTCCTCGTAGCGGCCCGCGTAAAGCATCCGCCTGAATTCGGCTGTTAGTGAAGACCAGCGCCTTGTCGTAGCTTTCATTTTGCAGCAGCCAGGTCAAGAGCTTTAGTTTATGGTCATTATCATCGGCCAGTACAATTTGCTGCTCGATGTTGCGGTGTCCGTCATGCAGCGTATTTAACGCGACGATGTCATGATTTTTCAGCACCTTGTCAGCCATTTTGATGACGCCGAAATGGGTCAAAGTCGCCGAAAACAGCAGGGTTTGGCGTTGTGCGTTGCAGCTATTGGCGATGCTCAGTACGTCTTCACTAAAGCCCATATCCAGCATGCGGTCGGCTTCATCCAGTATCAGCACTTCCAGATTGCTAAAGTCCGGTATTTCCTGCTCCATCAATTCCAGGACTCTGCCTGGAGTCGCAATCACAATTTCAGTGTTTCTGCGCAGCATGTTTTGTTGTAGCCTGAAATCATCTCCGCCGGTAACTAGGCCTATTTTCAGATCGGTGAATTCAGCCAGTTGTTGGCAGTGCTTGAAAATCTGCTGGGCCAGTTCACGGGTCGGCGTCAACACCAAGGCCCGTGTGCCGGATTTTCGGGAAGGTAAGGTTAGCAGGTGGTGCAGGGTGGGCAGCAAGAATGCGGCGGTTTTGCCGCTGCCGGTTTCGGCGCTGACCAGCAGGTCTTTGTGTTCCAGAGCCAGGGGAATTGCTTTTAGCTGCACGGGCGTGGGCTGCTTAAAGCCCAGGTTTTTAACTGCCAAAAGCAGTTGTTTATCTAGCGATAGGCCTGAAAATGATGGGGTAAAGTCTAGTGGTGTAGGGTGCATGAATCTTTTAAGTGGGAGCGTAGCGCAAGGATGATAGGAGCGTTCTGTGCAGGCATTATAGACTTTTTGTCAGCAGGGTTATCTATAAATAACTATTTATTGCAAATCGGTTTTTTAACTTTTAAGCTAAGTTAATAAGCAGGGTAATATCTTTGCATCTACATAGATCAGGAAAAAACATGATACCGATTAGAGATACCGCGCCCTGCCATTCCAGGCCGTTAGTCACCTGGGGAATAATCGCGCTGTGCACACTTATTTTTGTGACCATGCAACTAATGCCCGATCCGTTAAGTTTGCGGCTGATTAATCTTTACGGCATGGTGCCTATACGCTACACAAATCCGTATTATGGATTGCCTTTCGATGGCTATTTGTCTTTTTTGACCAGTCTGTTTCTGCACGGAAACTGGCTGCACCTGATCATGAATATGTGGTTTATGTGGATTTTTGGCGACAGTGTCGAAGACCGAATGGGGCGCTGGCATTTTTTGATTTTTTATTTAGTGTGCGGGCTCTTGGCAACTTTTTTACAATGGTATTTCGATCCCACTCTCGCCATTCCCGTAGTCGGCGCCTCGGGCGCTATAGCCGGCGTGTTGGCGGCTTATTTTTTCCTATATCCTCTAGAACGCGTGGTGGTGTGGATTCCTATCTTGTTTTTACCGATAGTCGTACATGTCCCGGCGGTTACTTTTTTAGGTTTGTGGGTGCTGGTTCAGTTACACAGTGCAACAACGGCTATGATATTTGGGGACACTGCTGTTGATGTGGCTTGGTGGGCCCATTTAGGCGGGTTTATTGCCGGCTCTGTATTATTTCGGTTTTTTCTTCGCGACCCGCCAGCCGAAAAAAATGAATTATTTTGACATTGTTAAGGTATAATTTGCGGCCTCAAAAAGCGGTTTTTTTTGACAACATATCAGGGTCAGGCTTTTGTTTCTGACTAAAAAGACTTCTTAAGTTCAATCAGGTTGTGAAAGTAATATGAAAAAAGTAAACGTTGCATTGGTGAGGCTGGTTCAGTTTGTAGTTTTTACGGTGTCGATATTCATGGTAATCGTCTATTTTGGCGCCATGGTATTACTGCCTCTGGACGCTATTGTATTGCTGATAAAACTGATGGGCGTTTTCGGGCTTAACGGCTTTATTGCAGCCTTTATAGCCATTCCGGCGGTAGCTTATTTAGGTTTGATGGTTTATAAAACTCCCGGACTTTGCAAATTGGTGATCGATATGGGTGTCGAGCTGATCAAGACCGGTAAAACCAGAGTTGAAGCGTTTAATGAAATCGCCGCTACGGTAAAAGCTTAAATTCGACAGCTGAATTAAAAAGGCGCGTCGAATTCGACCCGCCTTTTTTTATGCCTGTAGTTTTTTAAGCTTTTTGCAAAGCCAAATAAAAATCGCTTAATCCAGCACCCTTAGACAAAATAATAAGCAATTCATTAGGATGGTAAGCAAACATGTCAGCAATAATTTATATTCTAACCGTTATCTTTGTAGTTTATGTCGTCTATACCGTAGTCAATGATCGAGATAAAGGCAGATAAACGACATCCGTTTTCTTCGAGCAATTGAAGGCTTGATTCGTGTTGAGCAATCAGGATGCGGGTGTGATTATTCTAGTCTAGGTGATAACGGCTGAGGCTTGGCGCTGTTTATTGAGTTGGCTTTAAGCCTTAGTCTCCGCCAGCAAGGCCGATAACTGCTCAAAATTTAAGGGCTTGAGCAAGTGATGGTTGAATCCGGCCGATTTGGAGCGCGCATCGGCTTCAGCCTGCCCGTAACCGGTTAAGGCGACCAGCAGCGCATCCCGAGTCTCCGGCAAGGCGCGCAGCCGCTTGGCGACCTCATAACCGTCCAGATCGGGAAGGCCGATATCGAGCAGCACAACCTGCGGATGGAAAGTTCGCGCCAACTCGAGAGCTTTCATGCCGCAATCGGCGGTTTCGACTTCATGCCCTCCCATTTGTAGCAGCATGGCCATGCTTTCGAGCGCATCGGAATAATCGTCCACGACCAGAATGCGTAGTTTGGGCATCGGTTGCGCAGACTCGGTCGGCGCGGATTCGATCACAGTGAAACCTTCAGGCAAGGCCGGTAGCCGCACCGTAAATGAGCTGCCTTGGCCGATACCGGCGCTCGCTGCGGTGACCGTGCCGCCATGTATGGCGACCAGCTGGCGCACCAGAGTCAGGCCTACGCCTAGCCCGCCCTGAGAGTGAGCCAAGGAATGGTCGGCTTGAGTAAAGAGATCGAAAATCTGCGGCAGGAGTTCGGGGGCGATGCCGATGCCGGTATCTCGAATCCCGATGACGACATCAGAGTCTACACGCACCACGCTCAGCGTTATTTTACCGCCGATGCCGGTATACTTGGCGGCGTTGTTCAGCAAGTTAATCAGTATTTGCGCAAGCCTCACCCGATCACCTTCTAGCCATTGCGGCGTCGGCGTCGGTATAATGACCAGCTCCTGCCTGCGCGATTCGATCAGCGGACGGCTGGCTTCTAGCGCATGATTCATAATGTCGGTGAGTTCGATAGGCTCGATATTCAGGGTGATTTTACCCTGAACAATGCGGGCCACATCCAGCAAATCATCAAGCAGTTGCGTCATATGGGTGACCTGACGGTCGATAACAGTGCAGCTCCAGGCCAAATGGGAATCAGTCGACGCCTGCATGTTCAGCAATTTTACGGCATTGCGGATGGGCGCCAAGGGATTGCGCAGCTCATGAGCCAGCATCGCCAGAAATTCGTCTTTACGGCGATCTGCCAGACGTAATGCTTCCGCAGTACTCTTTCGTTCAGTAATGTCGGTACCAACAACCAGCACTTTGTTGCAACAGTTATCGTTTTCGATCAGCGGAATCTTGACCGTGCTATACCAGTGCACGGTGCCATCGGCATGAGTGACTTTTATCTCCGGGAAGAGCATGGGTTTGCGGCTGTTTATAACATCCAAGTCATGTTGATGAAAGCAGGCCACTTCGTCTGCGTTGGCGTTGAAGTTGTCCTCGGTCTGCCCGATCACATTTTTAGGGTCGGTGCCATAGCTTCGGGCCAAGGCCGCATTGACTAACAGGAATCGTCCTTCCCGGTCTTTGACAAAAATCACACTGGGCACCGCGTCGATGACTTGCCTGAGAAAGGCCCGTTCCCGTAGCAGGGCTTCCTGGCCGCTTTTGATTTCGGTAATATCGGAAGTTGTCCCGAAACCGCCGAGCAGCGATCCTTGCCGGTCAAATTCGAGCTCAGCCCGCTCGCGCACCCATTTGATCTTCCGGTCTACTATAATCCGGTGTTCAATATCGTAGGGCTTGCCGTTCAGCGCGTCTTGCCATGCCGCGTCGACAAAATGCAGGTCGTCCGGGTGAACCGCATCAAGAAATGATTGATAGTTTAAAGGCGTGCCTTTGGGGACGCCAAAGATGCGAAAATTTTCGTCTGACCATTCCAGTTTATTATTGCTGACGTTCATACGCCAGCTGCCGACATGAGCGACTTCCTGGGCACGGTTCAGATCCGTCCGGATCTCGCCTAAAGCCTGTTCGGCGTGTTTGCGCTCGGCGATTTCCTGCATAAGTTGCGCTTCTCGTTGCATGACCGTATGCAATGCCCGTTTTTCCTGTTGGTGTAAGCAGGCAATGATCAGGCTGAATAATGAGCCGACACTCGTTAAAAGCAGGATGCCCACTATTTCATTGGGTTTGGCGCTATAGATCGAATCGTAAGGAGCAAGTAACAAGTATGCGCTGGTTGCGGCGCTCACTAGCGTAGCGAACAAGCCCGCAGCTAATCCTCCGAACCAGGCGGCGCAAGCAATGACGATGAGAAAGAGCAGCAGCGGCTGCGAGTCTCCGAAAGCCGGTTCGAAATATTTTAGAATAAACAAGATAGCCGTTATCGCAAGTACCGAAAGCAGATAGGCGTTGGCAAAGTATTTACTATAAAGTAATTTCATCGGTAGCGATCCGCTTAGGTAGTTATGGATTTAATCCGGTGTGCTTTGCTTATAACTGAAATATGCCACTCTAAAGCCTTATGTTTCTAAGTGTAAGCTATTATTTCCACAACAGAGCTGTGGGTTAATCTTATTTTTATCCTAATGGTTCTAAAGCCAGTTCTTTTTTTTGAAAAACCGCAGCAAAAATACCGATACCCCGATAAATACCATCCACAATACCGGGTAACCCCATTTCCATTTCAGTTCCGGCATGTACTCGAAATTCATGCCGTAGACGCCGGCGATAAAGGTTAACGGTATAAAAATGGACGCAAACACGGTGAGCACTTTCATGGTTTCGTTCATCTTGTTGCTGACGCTGGACAAATAAATGTCCAGCATACCGGCGATTAAATCCCGGTAGGATTCCATGGCTTCGGTCACGCGGATGACATGATCGTAAACATCGCCGAAATAGCGTTTGGTTTTTGCATCGAGTAGCGGCGATTCGCTACGCTGTATGGCGGACAGCAGCTCCCGCATGGGCGATACGGTTCTGCGTAAGAAGATCAATTCACGCTTGATTTTTTGGATGGTGGACAGAGTTTGCGACGAGGGATCGGACAGTAATTCATCTTCAATATTCTCAATCAGTTCATCGAAGGTATCTTGCAGGGTAAAATACTCATCGACTATGCTGTCCATGATCACATAGGTCAGGTAGTCAGTACCAAGATTGCGAAGATGGCTTTTGTCGTTGTTAAGCCGGGTGAAGATCGGGTCAAATAGCGCATCGGGCTTTTCCTTGAAGGTGAATACAAATTTATTCAACAGTAATAAGCTGACCTGCTCATATTCCACATTAAACTCGTCTGCGACCAGCGCCAGCGCTTTGATGACAATGTACACATAATCCTCAAATTCCTCGAATTTCGGGCGCTGATGGGTATTAAGAATATCTTCAAGCACCAGCGCATGAATATCAAAATGTTGTCCGATGGCATCAATAATTGAAACGTCTTTGAGCCCGTCGATAATCACCCAGGTGACGGTATCGGTGTTTTTGTAGGGCAGCAGCTCTGCAATGGATTTGATGGTGCGCTGGCTTATTGTGGTTTTGTTGTAATCAATGACGGTGATTTTATGTTCGTGCGTATGCACTTCGCCGACATGCACCAAGGAGCCTGGCGGCAAACCTGATTTTTCGGAAGCGTAACTCAGAGATTCAGACATAAGGCATTCCTCGATAAATATTTTTGTCTGCTTGCTGTATTCAAGCATAATGGCGCACATTGTACAGGTGCTCCGGCAGTTTGTTTGAACCATAAAATTAGGCTATACACAGATGATGCACAAACCGACCTTGGGCTGGCGCGAATGGGTGGCTCTGCCGGAGCTTAAGTTGGCTATGGTTAAAGCGAAAATCGATACCGGCGCGCGCTCCTCGGCCTTGCATGCGTTCGCTATAGAACCGTACCGAAAAGGCGGGCAGCGCTGGGTGATGTTTGCGATACATCCCTTGCAAAAACGTTGCGATGTGTCAATCGAATGCCATGCACAGATTAAAGACCGTCGGATGGTTATGGATTCCGGCGGGCACAAACAACGTCGTTATGTGATAGAAACCCAGTTGGTGCTGGGGCAGTCGGTGATTCGGGCTGAAATGACGTTGACTAACCGGGACAGTATGCGTTTTCGCATGTTGCTGGGGCGCACTGCCATGGACGCACGGTTCATGGTCGATCCCGG
>JAYTLW010000138.1:0-3463 GCA_043729025.1 Methylobacter sp. | reverse complement strand
CGTAAATTATCGGCCACACTCAGTTTTCGAAACACCGAAGGCTCCTGAGGCAAATAACCTATCCCGTAGGCCGCCCTCAGATGCATGGGATGATGAGTAATGTCTTGCGTATCCAGAGTAATCTCACCTGCATCGGCTTTAATAAGGCCTACCATCATATAAAAACTGGTGGTTTTTCCTGCGCCGTTAGGCCCAAGCAAGCCGACGACTTCACCGGTATCGACATGCAATGAAACCCCGTTCACCACATTGCGTTTATTGTAGTTTTTAATCAGCTGTTTTGCGGCGAGTCGGGTCATTGGCTACCGCTCTTGACCGACGGCGGCTCTTTGGCTTTCGGCTGCAACACCACATGGACGCGTTTACTGGCCGATTCTTTTTCTCCGGCTTTAACCAGCGAAGTTTTAAGATCGTATTCAATAATATCGCTGGAATATGCGCCGTTGCCTTGCCAGACGGTAGCCTGATCAATCAGAATCAACAAATTCTTTTTAGGATAATACTCGCCGGTTAAGGCTTCGCCGGTTATGTCCTGGTCGCCCTCATTAGGGGTTTGTTTAAATTTTGCCCGATTACCGGTAAACACCAATTTATCGGCGGCGCCGTCTACAAAATAAACCACCAGCTTATCGGAGTTCACTTTGATACTGCCCTGTATCGAAATCACATTACCCGTATACGTGCTGGTGGCTTTCAGATCATCATAAGTCGCCGTATTGGAGTCGATAACGATCGGCTGGTCGCCGTCGCTTTCCAAGGCGCAAGCACCCGCACTGTAAAACGCCCCTAACAACAAACAGTGCGTTAAGCAGCTTAGTCTTTTATTTAGTTTCATAGTTACCCTTTACATGAGAGAGCAGTTCCAGATGAATCGGTTCAGCAAAAGTAAGCTTCATGCCGATCCCAGTAGTCCAATTCGGCAAACTGATTAACTCTGCCCAGGCATCCGTTTCTGCATAACTGATTTTTGGTTTTACTTTTAAATTCGTAGTATATATTTTAAGTTCCCTGACGCCTACGGCCGCCGCCCTATCGACAACAACCTTGCCTGTTAACAGCAAATCTTTGCCATCGGGGGACAAAATACCGGTTTCCGAGTTAATGACCCACGGCGGTGTTTTCTCGTTATAAAAAAACATCAAGGGCTTGACCATATGTGTGGTGCTGTCATGGTTGTAATGAATCATTTCGTCGGCCAGCAATTTGCTTTCCGGCCTGCCCAATTCGCTCATTTCCCATTTCGTATAACCCTTGCTGAAATAATCAGGGCTGTGCGCCGATACTGCTAGGCGTTTAGACTCATCCACACCGGTCACCGCCAGCCACCAGCTCATTACCGCGATAACGAACAGGATCAGATAACTGTAGTTGCTCTTAAGCCGGGTCATTGCAGATAAGCATTCAAAACATCATCGAAACGACCTTGCGCCTGCATAATAAAATCACAGACCTCCCTGACCGCGCCCTGCCCTCCAGGCAATGTCGTGCACCAATCGGCATGTTGTTTAACGGCAAAATTGGCATCATTAACCGCAATCGCGAGTCCCACTCTGGTCATGATCGGCAAATCCAACAAGTCATCGCCGACATGCGCCGCCTGCTCGGGTTTAATGCCCATTTTTTCAATAATCTCATCAAACGCGGCGATTTTATGTTCATGACCCTGATACACATATTCGATACCCAGATTTTTCATGCGTAGCGCAACCGAGCTTGAGTTGCGTCCCGAAATAACCGCGACCTCAACGCCGGTCTGCCGTAACAGCTTGATGCCGTGGCCGTCCCTGGCGTGAAATGACTTGTATTCGTTACCCTCGGCATCGAAAAACAGTCTGCCGTCCGTCAATACTCCGTCCACATCCAGAATCAGCAATTTGAGTTTCTTGGCTTTTTCCACAAGCGACTGCATGTTCTCTCCCGTCATCACACAATACCCGCACGAACCAGGTCATGCATATTCAAGGCGCCTATCGCTTTATGTTGAGCATCAACGACGATTAACGCATTAATTTTGTTTAGTTCCATAATTTGCATGGCTTCAGCCGCCAGAATATCAGCAAAAATAACCTTGCAGTTCGGGGTCATCACTTCGGTGATTGCAGTCTTTTGCACATCAAGATTCCTGCCCAGCATCCGCCGCAAATCGCCATCGGTAAAAATGCCGGTGACGCGCAGGCCTGCATCGACTACCGCCGTCATGCCCAGTTTTTTCTCGGTCATCTCCAGCAAGGCATCGCTGATAAGCGCAGACTCTGGAACCTTAGGCATATGCTCACCGGCATGCATAATATCACCCACCCTCAATAACAGCCGACGGCCTAGACTGCCGCCGGGGTGAGATAAGGCAAAATCATCACGGGTAAAGCCCCGCGCTTCCAGTAAGGAAACCGCCAAGGCATCGCCCATCACCAAGGCCGCCGTGGTGCTGGAGGTCGGCGCGAGTCCCAGCGGACAAGCTTCTTGCTCAACAGCCACGTTGATATGGGTGGTGGCAAACTTTGCCAGCGTTGAAGCCGGGTTGCCGGTCATGGCTATTAAGGGTACGCCCAGCCGTTTGATTATCGGCAGTATCGTTAAAACTTCCCCGGTTTCCCCGGAATTGGATAAGGCCAGCACCACATCCTGCCGGGTAATCATACCCAAATCGCCATGACTGGCTTCACCCGAATGCACAAAAAAAGCGGGCGTTCCGGTGCTGGCTAAGGTCGCGGCAATTTTACCGGCTATATGCCCTGATTTGCCCATGCCGGTCACCACAACGCGACCTTTACAGTTAAACATGAGCTTGCAGGCGGTCACAAAATTATCATTTATCTGCTCGGCCAATGCGGCAATCGCCTGTGTTTCCACTTGAATTACGGCTAAACCCAAATTGCGCAGTTGTTGATCGTGTAATTTCATTTATCTGTATAAAAATATGTTCCAGCCGCTTAAATTCATCGCTGCAAACAGTCCAAGTAATGTGGGAAGAAAGCCAGTAACTTTGCAATTGGTCAGACCTATTTTCGCTCCCACTTCGACCACAGTGTGTGTGATAACCGATAATGTTGATGGAGTTCAAAGCTAGCTTTGAACGATTTACAGGTACAAGGCGAGCCTTGTACTCCGCTATGAAAACGAAACTTTATCTTGGCTGTTTTCGTGTCCTTAAGTAGTTTTATCCCCCGAGCTACCCGTCGGCTTATCAATTGGGGCTAATGATAAAGCATTTACGGCTTTATGGGGCGGGTGAATATAATCTTCTGATTACAGCAGATTGGCAAACCGGTCGGTTGCAGCCACCAGCGCATCAATCATGTCCTTGCCCTGGGCGACATGCCCGGCAGCGGGTAATACGATATATTCGGCATTCGGCAATACTTGATGCAGGCTGTAACCAGCTTCGATCGGGCAAACAAAATCATGGCGTCCATGTATGATCGCCGCTGGAATTTCAGCTAAGCCGCTACAATTATCCAAAATC
>JAYTLW010000137.1:0-1809 GCA_043729025.1 Methylobacter sp. | reverse complement strand
AACAAAAATGACTGAGTACTAGTCCTTCACTTCACAGAAATCAGAAAGCCCCTCCGGCGCAATGCCATTTTTGGCAGTGTTCAGATAAAGCACCAGATTGCCCAGGAATGCGATAACATCTTTTTGATCCTTTTCACTTAACCCATTAAACTTGTCGCGCGCGTGATAGAGCCGCATCACCGCCATGTAGCTGAATCGCTTCCCGTAATGTTGTGGCACGGCCATCGTGCATCCAGGGGCCTGTACATGCGACTCCCCATAATTCTTCGGTGCCAAAAGTAGCTTTGCCTTTATTAGAATCGTACTGGTACGCGGCCGGCATGATAGCATTAACAGGATTGTAGTTGACCAGGCTCATATGACCATTTCCATATTCTTCGGGCTTTTCCAACTCATCGACCGATTCGGCCAATTGTTCGCCCATCCAGTGCCGTTTCAAATCGCTGTATAACCGGATAACCGCCTTTCCATTTTGTTTTTCGAAAGAGCCCAGATGAATTTTCTGATTTCCTTTGCAGAGCAGATTATCCGGTTGATCTTTGGTCAGATCGAATCTGACGGGATGATCGGGGGTTACGCCCTCGGTTTTCATATCGACTGGTAGCTGATCTTTTTTGTATGACTCATCCTTCTCATCGTTGTAGTAAACGGAGGCGCTTGGTTCCTGGAAAAAGGAATTATTTAATGTCATTTCCGGCATGTGGCATGAACCACAATCGATAGTCTTAAACAGTTCTTCCCCGTGCTTGATTTGTGCGCGCTCAGTCGGCTGGAGTTGTTGCTTTGCCGCTGCGAGTATACCCAGATCAATTTGTTGGGAGTAAATAAAATGTCCGGTTTTGTAACACATAAACTGTCCGGTTTCAGAGTACCAAAGGAACCAATTCATTGTAGACTTCGACGGTTTTTTCAAATACCAAACGTTCATCAAACTCGGCTAGAGCCTTTGCTCTGCCGGCTTCTCCCATACGGGAAGCGAGTGCGGGGTCTTCGAGAATCTTACGCAAGGCCTCAGCAAGCGCACTGCTGTCGCGTACCGGCACCAAAAATCCGTTTACACCATTTTCCACAATATCACGACACCCCGGGGTATCGGTTGTCACAATAGGCAATCCTGCGGCAGCGGCTTCTATCAGGCTGCGAGGAACTCCCTCGCGATAAAAACTTGGTAGAACCATAATGTCAATCGACTTCAGCAACTCTGCCATATTATCAATATGCCCCACGGGCGTTATAAATCCAGCTTGTCGCCATGCCTCAACTTGTTCTTGTTGAACAGAATTAGGGTTCCCCATGTCAGGTTCACCAGCCAACAAAAAATCGACTGAATACCCAAGTGACTTTAACTGCTGTGCCGCCTCAACATACTCGGCAATACCCTTTTCCCACAGCAAACGCGCCGCCAAAAGAACTTTTTTTGAGCCTTCTGATGCCAACGGTCTTGAAGTCGGCGAAAACCGGTCGGTATTTACGCCAGAGCCCGGAATTAATCTAATATTGGCCGGATCGGCTATTGAAGCAGAAACAAGCGCATTCAGATCATCGGGATTCTGTAGGATTAATCGACACTTTTTTCCTCCTAGTGCAATCTGTAAAAGAACTCGAACCAATGGTCGTAGCATGACAGCCAAGGCACTTGAACTTGCAAACACAAAACCCATTCCTGCCACAGCGCCAACAATGCCGTTAATACCTACCAAACGTGCGGCCAGTCCACCATATACAACGCACTTGATTGTAAAGTGATGCACAATATCCGGCTTTTCGGTTTGATAAATGCGGATGAGTTTCCATAACAGCCAAGCCTCG
>JAYTLW010000136.1:0-6944 GCA_043729025.1 Methylobacter sp. | reverse complement strand
CAGACTGGAACGTAACCCAATCCTACCTAAATGGGACATCATGATTCGGCCCGTCTGATGGGTAAATTAATTTCAGGAAATCGCCTAAGTTATCAGGATATAAATAAAATGCTTTTCGGCAAGTTGTTTGAAAAACTGTCGCACATCGGTTTATGATTACCCATCGGAACAAGATATGATGCCAGATTTTTAATGGCAGTTTATACAGATTTTTTTACTTCTTAAGCTATGGAAAACTACCCAACACAAATCGAATTTATCCCTTATAACAGCCCCAGCCCTGTGCCCGATTATGATCAGCGCCCTTGGTTTCGCTCGCACAGATTTATTATTTTTATCATGGTTTTTTTAACCGGCGCAGCTGTTGGTCTGACCTACACTTACAGCCGCCCCGCTATTTACCGCAGCAGCGCAACATTGTTAACCTCGGCAATGACCGCTATAGATCGCGACAGTAACGCAGCCGATGTTCAGCATGTCGCCATTCAAAAGCAAGTCTTGCTGGGAGATGAAGTCGTTGCCGAGACTTTATCGCGGCTTAAAGCTTCGGCTACTAACGGCTTATTGCGTCAGCTAACCACATCCGACATCAGAAATTTATTGGATGTAGAGCCTGTCACCGAAACCAATCTGGTAAAAATACGGGCGGAAGGCCCTAATGCTGAGTTTCTGCCTCTGCTGGTCAACACCTGGGTTGATGTTTACCTTGATGCGCGGGCTGAACAAGTCAAAAATTTAACGGACAATACCACTCGTAGTATTGAAGTAGAACTGAAAGATTTGACGGAAAAGATCACAGCCGCGAGAACTGGGCTTGAGATTTTTAGAAAAAACAATGATATTTTATCAACCGGTAGAGATGAAAATGAAGCGCTGGCCCGCCTTAAAGGCTTAAGCAACTCGCTTAACCTAGCCAGTGAGGATGAAGTTAAAGCGAAAGCCAAGCTCGATGCTATTAAGGCGGCTATTTCCAACCATCAGACCGTGGTTCCAAATCAAGATCAGGGCAGTTTGCAGGATCTTGAAAAGCGTTTACAGGTCTTACGTGAAAGGCTGACCGAATTGGATACCCGATTTACCCGTAACTATTTAAGCTTACAACCTAAATTAAAAGTCATTCCGGAACAAATCAAAAAGCTTGAAGCCGAAATTAGTGACAAGCAGCAGTATGGCAAAAGTATCGTATTGACCGAGGCCCAAAGGGATTATGCCGCAGCACTCCAGACTGTAGCCGACATACGCGCCCAGCTTAATGAGCACAAACAACGAGCGGCAAAGTTCACTTCGAAATTTACCGAGCATGACATGTTAAAAACCGATCTGGAAGGCTTGGAAAAACTTTACCGTGATACGCATGAGCGCTTGGTAAAAATAGAAACCAGTCACAAAGAAAAATACCCTCAGGTCACGGTGATTAAACGTGGCTATTTGTCTCGTGATTCTGTGAGGCCGAATTATAGTCGGGACGCACTTATCTCGGTGGTCGGTTCGCTATTGCTAGGACTTTTTTCGGTATGGATATCCGAGTTCTTGACTCGAAAACAACAACATCAATCGTCTATCACGCTTTCCGGTATCCAAGTGCATAGGCCCGTCGCAGAAATAATTAATTATCAACAGCTGGAAAATCCTTTAGAGCATCAAGCCAATACCGTCCTTGCAAAACCTACTTATAGGGAGCTTTCAAGTCTTGAATTGAGGGTTTTACTGAATGCCTCAGCCTTAAAAGGCAAACAACTGATCGGTTTATTACTTAGCGGGCTGACTATTGAAGAAGCTGTCGCACTAAAAGCCGATCAGATCGATCTGGAAGGGGCAACACTTACGGTCATCGATTTTGCCCCTAGAACCCTAATCATCAACCGCTCACTCAAATCATTATTTGAACAATCCGGCGGATACCCTGTCTGGATTTTTGATAAATCGGCATCGTCTGAAGAACTTGCTGCTGCGCTGTACCGCGCGGCTGTAGACTCAGGCTTAGCCAATGCCATGGATATCAATGCGGCAGCGATTCGACACAGCTATATCCTCTATCTGGTTCGCCAGGGACTGTGTCTATCGGATCTTGAGCACATAGTAGGTTACTTGGAGCCTTGGCTTGTCCCCTATTACCGCTCATACGCACTGTCCCAACAAAGTCGCGAGATAGACGATATAGACTTGCTGCACCCTTCATTAATCGGTCTTAATTAGTTTTATCCGGCGACTCGCTTATTTGAGGCTCAACAGCAACCGGCTGAGCGCGCGAACCGGCCGAACCTACATCCTTAGATTCCAGTAAGACTTTCGCGTCCGGTCCCATAGGCACGGATAGGTCGGTTGAAGAAATAATGTTTTTGCTCTCCGTATCTATGATGCGCAGAGAAATATAGACGGTTTTCTTTCCCGGAGCATATACGCCGCCTACGATGGCGGCAGCGCCATAACTCTTGAGTATTTTTTTAGTTTCATCCGAAATATGCAACACGCCGCCTTCTTGCATAACGAACAGGTCGATGGGCATTTCCATGCCGATAATTCGGTAACCTGAATTATGAAAAGCCGATGCAATTTGGTCGGAAATGATCCGACCGAAAGAGGAAGTCTTTTTTAAGTCATCGACATTGAGCAGAGTGCTGACAATGATCAGCGAGTTTTTGGGTATAGTTCTTTCTAGGTTGTCCTGAAGTTCACTCGCGGCATCGTAGCTCACTTCGACCAAGTCGGTGTCTTTAGTTTCGTAAGGATTTATGGCGCAGCCGTTCAATACAGCAATCAGCAAAGCCGGAAGCAAAAGGGTCACTATTTTTAACATGATGTATTTCCTTGTATATGAAGTTGTTGAGCATAAACGGCGCATGTATCTTCCTTTACTGCTGATGCAGTAAAGGACAAGTAGCCTTAACCTTTCATCTTTGCTGGGCGACTAGGACGGATAAAAGATGTAAATCGATTTAACGGTGGTAATGATAGTAAATTTTCGTTAAATTTAATTCAGCGGACGACATTATAGCTTTAATTTATGAAAACTTTAGCTAACTTAAGTCTGAGGCTGGCGAGACAATATGAAAAGCAGGATAGTTCAGCTAAGCCAATACAGGAAGGTATTGCTGGGCTGAAAATTCTTACTCCATTAAGTGTTTAACGGGAAGTCGCCTACCTTATTCATATCGGCAGCCAGCAGCTGCAACTTCTCAAGACGGGGCAGTTTTTTGATGACGATTTCCCGCTTACTGGCAGAACTGCGGTCATGCCCGGTCTCGACGTAAACCAGCTGTTTGGGTAGTCTGCCGCGAAAGTATTTGGCGCCTAGCTTGTCTCCGTGTTCAATAAAGCGCCGGGCGACATCAATAGTGATGCCGGTATACAACGAGTCATCGGTGCACAGTATCATGTAAACCTGCCAATTCACGGTCTTACAGCACTGTTCCGAAAACGGAACCGACTGCGGCGGTGATTCCCATCGCCAGCACGCCCCAGAAAGCGACCCGAACAGCCCCTTTCATGATGCCTGAGCCCCCGGTATAGGCCGCTAAGATCCCCAACAACGTTAAAAACAGCAATGATGCGGATGATACCAGGATGATTAAATCGGCTTTTGGGGCAAAGATGACGACCAGCAAAGGCAACACCGCACCAATGGCAAAAGTGGCGGCCGAGGTCAGAGCCGCCTGAATGGGTCTTGCGGTACCGGTTGCCGATATACCCAGTTCGTCACGGGCGTGTGCGCCCAACGCGTCATGATTCATCAATTGTTTTGCAACCTGCTCGGCAAGTAACGGATCAAGGCCTCGCGACACATAGATGGCTGCCAGCTCATTTTGCTCATGATGTTCATCGTCATCCAGTTCTTTGCGCTCACGTTTTAAATCGGCCTGTTCGGTATCGGCTTGCGAACTGACCGATACATATTCGCCCGCCGCCATCGACATCGCCCCGGCAACCAAGCCTGCAACACCGGCCAAGACGATAGCGTCATGCGTCGCATGGGAAGCGGCAATGCCCACGATTAAACTGGCGGTGGACACGATGCCGTCGTTGGCGCCCAGCACCGCCGCGCGCAGCCAGCCGATACGATGAGCCCTGTGTATTTCGGGATGATGAGGCAACATAAGTTAAAAATCCGAAAGTGTTTTGGGGGGGATAGCTGCCCTCAGAGCATTCAATACTGCAAGCACATCGATGATTTCCTGGGTTATGGCGCCGGCTACCGGGGTCAAATAACCCAATCCGGCAAAGACCATGCCGATCAAACTCAGCGCCATGCCGCCTACCGCGCTTTGCAGGGCGATTTTACGCATCCTTGCGCCGATATGAAACAGCTCATCGACTTTTAACAACGAACTGTCCATGATCACCGCATCCGCCGATTCGCCGGTGATGTCGCTGTGCTGACCGAAGGCTATGCCGATGGTCGCGGCAGTCAGGGCAGGGGCGTCGTTAATGCCGTCGCCCAGAAACACGGTTTTTGCAACTTTGGTTTCGGCGCACACCAGCGCCAGTTTCTGCTCCGGGCTTTGGCTGAAATAAACATGTTCGATACCGACCTGTTCGGCCAGAAAACGCACCTCAGATTCCCTGTCGCCGGATACCAGCATTACCTTATTAAACAGGTGGCTAGGTCGTAAATGATCGATAAATGACGAACTATCGGTGCGCACCTCATCTCGAAATTGCAGGGTCGCGGCATAGACACCATCAATCAGCACCACGCATTCCAGACCGCCGGTGATCGGCGGCATCAGTTGGACAATAGCCGGGTGTTGCTCAACACATTTTTTGCGGCTGGTAATCTCGATCTGCTGTCCTGCCACCTTGCCTTTCAGCCCTTCGCCCGGCAACTCGGTGATATGGGTCACGCTTAAAAAGGTTAAGCCGGAATTTTCTGCCGCTGTAACGATGGCATTGGACAGCGGATGTTTGGAATAGCGTTCCAGACTGGCGATTAAGGTTAATATCTCCTGTTCGTTATGGCCCTTGCCGGGAATCAACGCGGTCAGTGACGGACGGCCATAGGTCAGGGTGCCGGTTTTATCGAAAATCGCCGTGCGGCAAGCGCCGATGGTTTCCAGTATGGCCGGATTCTTGATGATAATTTCCCGCCGCGCAGCCAGCGAAATCGAGCCGATGATAGTAACCGGTATGCCGATCAGCAACGGGCACGGAGTGGCGATCACCAATACCGACAGGAAACGCAGCACATCGCCGCTGATCGTCCAGGCGGTCAAAGCAATGATCACGGCCAACGGCGTATACAGCGCACCCAGTTGATCGCCCAGCCGTCTGATGTTTGGGCGATACTGCTCGGAAGACTTCATCACCTCCATGATCTTGGCATAGCGGGAATCGATAGCCAGCTTGTCCGCGCGTATGGTTAACGCCGAATCGCCGTTAATAGCGCCGGACATTACCGGGGAGCCGCTGATTTTCGACATCCTATACGGTTCACCGGTCAGATAGGATTCATCCATGGTGCCCGAGCCTTCCAGCACAGTGCCGTCAACCGGGCAGATTTCATGCGGCAATATTAATAAGGTATCGCCGATAGCAACCTGCGCGGTGCTGATGTCGGCAAGCTCAACGCCCGATTTTCTGTGCGCGACTGACGGCATACGCTGAGCCAAGGCCTCAAGCACCGAAGAGGCTTTGCGCACGGCATAGTGTTCCAGTGCTGCGCCGCCGGACAGCATCAACACCACTAAACTGCCGGCCAGATATTCATCCAGTAAAACCGCAGTCACTATGGATAGGCCCGCCAGCAAGTCGGCGCCAAAATCACCCTGGAATAATTTCACCCCGAGTCGATAAACCAGCGGCATGCCGCCCAACACCAGCACCGCAAGCAAGGGCATAGACACTGGATCAATCAGGAAAACAAATTGCCCCCGGTAGAGTTCGGCAGCTGTCGAACTTAAGGCCGCATTCAGCGATAGGGTATAGGCCTCGTGCCCGTTATCCAGCGTATAAGACAACAACAGATAAGCGCCGATGCCCAGCAGGCTTATAACTGCAATGAGGTTTTCAGATATTGATTGCTTATCGGTCATGGCTCGGTCGGCTGCCTTAACAAGGCTTTGGTTAAACTGATGTTACGCACAGCTCACGCTTAGCAAAAAAAGGCCAGTAATGGCGTACATAGGGACAGACTGCTTCCGGCACAAACGAGGTTCGACGCCCATCACCTGTTATTTGAGTCTATTTTGTCAGCACTACGAAAACCCGGTGCGCCATACGGAGGATTAAGCCATGCCCGCATCCTGGCGATGCGAGCATGTTTACACGGTGGTTAGTTAACCCTGCCGGCTGCTGTTGCGGCGGGCACTTCAATTAAACGGCCTGAAGCGCAATCATAGATATAGCCGTAAACCGGAATATCGGAAGGAACCAGCGGGTGATTCTTGATGCGGGTTACATCTTCCAGCACACTTGTCTGTTGATCTTTAATGGTCAGCCAGTCGATATATTTGGCTTCGGTAGAACCGGGACCTTCACAGCAATCATGCCAGCCGTCATCATCAATGGAGGCGGTTTTTAAGCTGCTGCCTAACAAGTTGCGCATGATTTCATCGGTAAACAGTTCCATACCGCAGTTGGTATGATGGATAACAAACCATTCCCGTGTTCCCAATAATTTATAGGAGATGATCAGAGAACGGATCGCATCGTCACTGGCGCGTCCCCCGGCATTACGAATGACATGAGCGTCGCCTTCGGACAGCCCGGCATATTTAGCGGGATCCAAGCGGGCATCCATGCAGGTCAAAATCGCAAAATGCCGTCCCGGCGGCAGGGGTAAGGCGCCTTTGTCACCGAAATCATTTACATAATCTCTGTTTGCGGTTAAAACTTCGTTAAGAATTTTAGTAACTATTCAGCGAATCCGAAAACCCGCAAATCGCTGAGAGCTTGCCTCCTCTCGGCAACTGCTCCTGCGTTCTACTTAGGAACGTGCATGAAATAAA
>JAYTLW010000135.1:0-4747 GCA_043729025.1 Methylobacter sp. | reverse complement strand
CGCCTTTCCGGGCATCACCGGAAACAGTGAACTGATGACAGCAACCGGATCAATATCGGCGCCCGGCGTGTCCAGTTCGGTTTCATCAATCTCGTCTTCGCCTGCTTCTTGCAACAAGTGCCAGTTGGCAATCGCAATCATGCCGTTGCCGGTGGTTTTCAGGCCGATTTCCGCCTTGCTGCAAACATTGCCGCGCACAAAGCTAAATACCGCTTCCCGGTAGTTTTCCGGGATGAACAGCTCGGCGCATTGGGCTATATCGGAATTGGCAAAGTCGCGCAGGCCGTCTTGGAGCTTGCCGCAAAACGCATCCAGTAAGCGGTCGTAAACAATCAGGCCGGGGGCGACCACCAGAAAATGGCGGGTAAAACGCGCATCGTCCAAGCCTTCAGCGAGTGACGCATTCTTGTTCAGCAGCTGCCAAATCAGCAAGGCTTGCAATACCCAAGTTTTGCCGGTGCCGGTCGCCATTTTCAAGCAATATTTGGGATGATTGTGCTTGGCTTGCGAAACTTCGGCCAAACGTGTGCCGGTCAACAGCGCGTCCGGCGCGGCTGCTTGGTACAGGCTTTTTAAGTTCGCCGCATTCAGCACTTCATGCGCGACGATAGTATTTAAAATCGCCTGCCGTTGCCCGTCATGAAAATTCAGGCGACGCGCAGCACAGGCTTCCTCGACGAACCACCAGTGCAGCAGTTCCGCCGTTGTCGGCGTGACCAAATCAAAAATATCGGCTACGCCATCTTCCAGGCCGATGCACAGTTGTTGGGTCTTGGCGGTCAGTGCGTTGGCAAGTTCCAGTTGAGACATGATGAATCCTTGTTCATGGTTGAAATTATTTTTTCAGTGTCTGGGGTCCAAAACTTGATTTGGACTGCCGGAGTTAAAATTAAGTTTTGGAACTTTAAAACTAGCCAAAGCCAGCTTTGGACTCCAGTGCATTACTTAATTTGGCGCGCTCATACCGCCACCTCGGCAATCACTTCCGCCTCAAAACCAAACACATCCACCGCTCGCACACAGATAGTCCGGCTGCCGACTTTAGCCGGAACGGTGAGCGTGGCTTGTGTGATGACACGCAACGGGTCGCCGTCGCCCGCAGTATTACCGCGATAATCCTGCCAGACCGAGCGGAACAGTTGACCGTCGTAATCAGGATCAACTGCCCAGTATTCGATTAACGCCAACGGTTCGGCATTCATCACACCGTGGAGTTTGAGGCGGTTGGCTTCGTCGAGATTGATGGCTTCGGGAGAAAGCAGGACATAGTTGTCGAGTTCGACAGTTAGCGTTTCTTCGGCGTAGGGTGCGCTGTGCGCACCATTGTTATTTACGCGTTGCACTGGCTTGATGGTCAAATACTGCAAACTGGCAAAACGCACCGTGCCTTTTAATTTATCCAATCCGCCTTTCTTTTTCAGCCTGTCCAGCAAATCCGGCGGAATTACCAGCACTTCCAGTCGTGGGTCGTTTAATGCCTGAATGTCATGGCCGATCGACGACTCAAAATTCCAACCCAACACGATGACCTTATCCCAGCCGCCCATCAGCGTATCGCGCTGGGCAATGGCTTTTTTTAGCGTCGCCGCGCCGGTCAGTTTGTTCGGGGAATCTGCCAGCACCAGCGTTTTATTGGTTTTGCGGTCGAATTCAGGTGCGGTATTTGTGGGAGCGGCTTTAGCTGCGACATTCGCGGCTAAAGCCGCTCCCACGGGCAAATACCCAAGATTGCGGTTCGGATTGTCTTCCGGCGGCAACGGTAATGCGCCAAACAGTTGCAAGACGATGGTGGACAAATCGCCAATACGGAACTTGCGCCCCAGCGTGGATTTGGCGGCCTCGACCTGATAATCGCCGATGGCCTGGTACAAAAACGGCTGGGCGTTCTGGTCGATCAGGCGTTTGCGCATGACCATGCAGGCGGGCTTGCCGAGGTCTGAAGTAATCCAGCGGCGGCCCAGTTTTTCGGCGACGGCGGCGGTCGTGCCGGAGCCGCCGAAGAAGTCGGCGACTAGGCCGTTTTCTGGACAGGAAGCTTGAATGATGCGAGCTAAAAGTTTTTCCGGTTTTTGAGTGGCGTAATCGGTTCTCTCTGTATGTTGTGCAGAAAGAGGTTTTACATCCATCCACAAGTCAGTCATTGGTTGCCCTTCAAGTTCGTGCAGATAAACTTTTTTCATAATTCGCCCATCGGTCTTTTGAGGGAAATGTAGTCTGTCATCAGCATCAAGCTGCCCCATCCGAACTTCGTTTACTCGCCAGCCTTTTTGTGGTGGCGGGTATCCTTTGTATGGGTATTTAAGATTTGGTCTGGGATTTGGGGATGTCAAATTTTCTAGCTTATAAGTTCCTCGCTCATCTTTGTGACGAAAAAACGAGTTTATGTAATCGTCAGTGTGGGCGTGATAAAACGGCTTCAGGAGATAGCTTTCACTCTTCGAGAAAAAGAAAATCATGTCGTGCGCTGCCCCCATAGTTTTCTTGGCATCACCATGTCCGTAACTACGTTTCCACACAACTTCATTACGAAAATTCTCCCGCCCAAACACCTCATCCAAAACCAGCTTCACATAATGCCCCACATGCCAATCCAGGTGCACATAAATCGAGCCGCTGTCGCTCAACAGCTCGCGCATTAAAATCAAACGCGGCGTAATCATCGCCAGATACGAGGCCGTGCCGTCCGCCCAGGTGTCGGAATAGGCGAACTGTTCGATGACGGTGGGCTTTTGTTCCAGCTCCACGCCGGGCAGGGTAACTTTGGTGCGGTAATCGGCCTTGGAATCGAACGGCGGATCGATGTAAATCAGGTCGATCTTACCGCGCAACGACGGCGTAGCTTCGTCACCGGCCAACAGTGCCGCCATTGCCAGCAGGTTGTCGCCGTAAATCAGGCGGTTTTGTAGGGGCGAATTCATTCGCCCTTGTGCGGATACCCTCTGGGGCACAAGTAAATCCGCACCTACATTGAACATATCATTTTGAGCTGTATCTTTAGCAGGCAACACCCATTCCCGTGTTTGCAGACCGACCCGGTGGCGGCCTTCGAGATTTTCCAGAATTTTTTCAGCGACTTGCCGCCCCTTGGCGACGATTTCGGGGAGTTGTTCGAGCAGGGATTTTGCCATTTCTTATCCTTAAATGGCGAACCGCGTAACGACTCAACCAATAGTTCAATCAAAAATTGAACAGATAATACAACAGAAAGTTTAATTTATTGACTATAAAAATTTAACTTTCTGTTCATGAATGAAAAACTCGAATTTGCTGAACGCTTACGCAACGCCATGCTTACCGCCGGTTATGAGGTGCGTCCATCTGTGCTGGAAAAAGGCTTTAACAGCCGTTATTGGGGGCGTTCGGTGACTTTTCAGGCGGTATCGCGCTGGCTGCGCGGCGAAGCCATCCCTTCGCAGGAAAAATTACAGGTGTTGGCTGAGTGGTTAAAGATAGAACCACACGCTTTGCGCTTTGGCGAACAGGCGGCGGAATCGATCCGCGCTAAACGGCAGCAGTGGGATGAAGCGCTGGATTATCAGGAACGGGAAACGGTTGAGCGGTATTTGGGTTTACCGGCATCACAGCGCAAGGTGGTGCGGGAAGTGATTGAGGCGTTTGCCAAGGCGTTTCCGAGCGAGACGGCAATCATTACAACCGGCAAAAAATAGTTATCGCCTAAACTTATGGTAGGCGTGATAATTGCGTCCGATAGGTTCAAAGCCAGCTTTGAACTCCACCAGTGGTTTAAAACTGGATTTGGACGTTTATCCTGGAGTTCGAAGCTGGCTTTGAACGTTTTATAAAGGTTCCTATGCTAAAGAAAAACCTGCATACTCCAGCGCATTTGTTTTTAGACAATACGCCCTATTTTGTCACCAGCGCCATTTATCAAAAAAGATCGCTGTTAGCAGCCGATACCATCAAGCAGCATTTACTCGACACGATTCAGGATTGCTTTCGGGAGAAAAACTGGACGCTCAATGATTGGGTGATTCTGGATAACCATTATCATCTGCTAGGCGTAAGTGACAAAGGCGAGGATTTAAGTAATATTTTTCGTAAAATTCATGGCATAACCAGTCATGTTATTCAAGCGCATTGCTTGTGTGATTTGCCGGTCTGGTGGAATTTTTGGGATTATTGTCCGCGTGATGAAAAGGATTATTTGGTTCGGTTGAATTATTTACTGATTAATCCGGTCAAGCATTGCTATTGTGATAATTTACACGATTATCCGTTTTCCAGTTTTCATCAACGGCTAGCGCAATCGGGACGGGAAAACCTGGCTAAACAATTTAAAGACAATGACGGTTATCAAAAAATGGTGTTACAAGAAGATGATTTTTAATTGTTCAAAGCCAGCTTTGGACTCCAATTTAGGCGTCCGTTGTTTAAAACGGAGTTCAAAGCTGGCTTTGAACAGTGTCGAACATGACCTAATCAACACAGGTTAATATGATGATCGTTTTATGGACTGATGCGCTGATCTACTTGCTGATTCTGGTGATGCTGGGATTGGGTTTATACCTACGCGGCAAAGAACACATCAAACGCCCGCTGCAGCAAATAGGCCGCAGCAAAATCGGCATGGTGTCGCTGGTGGTGCTGGTGTTTTTTGTGTTGATCGGCTTGCTCGATTCCGTGCACTTTAAGGATCATAACAAAAATGAGATTATCAGCCTGCTGGATGACTGGGCAACGCCGCTACGGGAGCATGGCGAAAAAACTTATTCCTCGCCTTTTGCGG